>NZ_JBEAFH010000069.1:0-40793 GCF_040061575.1 Klebsiella sp. CB_Kp196 | reverse complement strand
GCGGCCTGAGTTTTTTAAGTGACGTAAAACCGTGTTGAGGCCAACGCCCATAATGCGTGCACTGGCGCGACATCCGACGCCATTCATGGCCATATCAATGATTTTCTGGTGCGTACCGGGCTGAGAGGCGGTGTAAGTGAACTGTAGTTGCCATGTTTTACGGCAATGAGAGCAGAGATAGCGCTGATGTCCGGCAGTGCTTTTGCCGTTACGCACCACGCCTTCAGTAGCGGAGCAGGAAGGACATCTGATGGAAATGGAAGCCACGCAAGCACCTTAAAATCACCATCATACACTAAATCAGTAAGTTGGCAGCATTACCAATCATCTGTTCTCCAATGACTGGTCTAAAAACTAGTATTAAGACTATCACTTATTTAAGTGATATTGGTTGTCTGGAGATTCAGGGGGCCAGTCTAGTGATCTTGACCCTCCATCTCCGAACAGCTTTTGTATCTTAAGTTAACGATGTCCGCTGCCGCCGGTATTCCCTCGGGGAGTGATATCCCAGCGCGCTGTGCGGGTGGTTTTCATTGTAATGCGTGAACGCTACTGCAAGGTTTCGCAGTGCTGTTCTCACATCCGGTTTTGGCATGAACGCGATATAGTCTTCTTTCATCGTTTTCACGAACCGTTCGGCCATGCCATTACTCTGCGGGCTGCTCACCGCTGTTGTGCAGGGCTCCAGATTCAGCTCTCTCGCGAACCTCCACGTTTCATACGCGGTATACGCTGAACCGTTGTCCGTCAGCCACTGCACCGCTGTATCGGGCAACCTGTCGCCGAAGCGCTTTTCCACCGACCTCAGCATCACATCCTGCACGGTTGAACTGTCATAGCCTCCCGTGCTTGCTGCCCAGTCTATGGCCTCACGGTCGCAGCAGTCCAGCGCGAACGTTACCCGCAGTTTTTCGCCGTTGTCGCAGCCGAACTCGAAGCCATCTGAACACCAGCGCATATCGCTTTCTGCCACCGCTATCTTGCCCTTATGTTCACGCTTCGGTCGCTCTGGTTTGTCATGCAACAACAACAGGTTATGCTCGCTCATTATCCTGTAAAGCCGTTTGGCGTTCACAGGTGGCTGTCCCTCTGTGCGACGTTGCTTGCGCAGGATGCCCCACACGCGTCGATAACCATAACTCGGCATATCGCTGATGATGTCGAGGATAGCCGACAGTATTTCTTCGTCTGCTTCGTCATTACGCCGGTTACAGCGCTTGTCCTGCCAGTCGGCAGAACGGTTAATCCGCAGTGACAGCTGCGCACGCGACACGCCCATGGTGCGGCTGACCAGGGCTATTCCCCGTCCTTTGGCAACAAGGGCGCGTGCGCTATCCATTTTCGCGACTGGCCGTACTCCACGGCTTCTTTCAGGATCTCAACTTCCATCGTCTTCTTGCCCAGAAGGCGCTGAAGTTCCCGGACCTGCTTCAGAGCAGCAGTAAGCTCAGAAGCAGGAACGACTTCCTCTCCGGCCGCAACGGCGGTGAGGCTGCCTTCCTGATATTGCTTCTTCCACTTAAACAGCAGGCTGGGCTGGATACCATGCAGGCGGGCGACATGGGAGACATTCATGCCCGGCTCCATCGTCTGCTGGATAATGGCGATCTTCTCCTGAGGAGTTTTACGTTTACGGGCTTCTTGCCCTAACAGGATCCCGGTCATCTCAAAATTGGCGTTAGTGTTAGACATATATTCAAGCCTATCTCTTATCTGGAGATACAGCTACTGTCCGGTGTTTCAGGGGGCTACATCATTATGGGCGTTGGCCTCAACACGGTTTTACGTCACTTAAAAAACTCAGGCCGCAGTCGGTAACCTCGCGCATACAACCGGGCAGTGATGTGATTGTCTGCGCTGAAATGGACGAACAGTGGGGCTACGTCGGTGCTAAATCACGTCAGCGCTGGCTGTTTTACGCGTATGACAGGATACGGAGGACGGTTGTGGCGCACGTCTTCGGTGAACGCACTCTGGCCACACTGGAGCGTCTTCTGAGCCTGCTGTCGGCCTTTGAGGTCGTGGTATGGATGACGGATGGCTGGCCGCTGTATGAATCACGCCTGAAGGGAAAGCTGCACGTTAACAGCAAGCGTTACACTCAGCGCATTGAGCGACATAACCTGAATCTGCGACAACATCTGGCAAGGCTGGGACGGAAGTCACTGTCGTTCTCAAAATCGGTGGAGCTGCATGACAAGGTCATCGGGCATTATCTGAACATAAAACACTATCAGTAAGTTGGGGTCATTACCCAGGCACAGTTAAGCAAAGAAGATCGCATTTACGTCAAAAAGTCCATTCGCTGGCTTACCCTGAAGCGACCCGGCAACCTGACGCCCGCAGAGCAAAAGGCGCTGGAGGTTGTAAAGCAGGCGATCCCAGCACTTGCCATGGCCTATGACTTCAAGGAAGCCTTCTTCTGCATCTACGACGAACCCGACAAGCAGAGTGCTCAGAACGCCTTTGAGGCTTGGAAGAACAGCCTGCCGCCTTATGGCATGGAGCCTTTCAAAAAACTGGTAAAAACGGTACACAACCATTACGACGACATCTTTGCCTACTGGGATGCGCCGTTCTCACTCACCAATGGCTATACCGAAGGGCTCAACGGTTTGATCAAGATGTCCAACCGGTTAGGTCGGGGTTATAGCTATGAGATCATCCGTGCAAAGACGTTGTACTCCAAAGAAGCCCGCAAGGTTGGCAGTGGTATTCGAGCAGGACGAGGCAAGGTCGAGTATGGACCGCACATTCCGACATTGTTGAAGCAGGCAGAAGGTGGAGAGTTGGATTAACGCGAGAGAGGGCGCGTCTGAGAATCCAACCAATGTTAGATTTTCGCAGGGTGGTGAAAAACAGAAAAATCCAACCAGAAGCAGCTTTTTGTCCGACTAAGAATCAAGGGTTAGAATGGATGAATTCCAACCCTAGAATGCAAATAGCCCATATAATAATTCCTTTCAGACAGGTACCGGTTAAGTGTAGCTGAGTCAGACAAAAAAGCCCCCTGACGGGGGGCAAAAATGTAGCAACGTTGTTTCAGGAAAATCTATCAGGGAAAAGGTAACAGCACGGATACTACCGTCGCATTCAGCCTGCATTGATCATGCGGCGGTGCGCTTCGGCCATGGCCTGATGTGGGCCGGATTGCCCGTTATTCATGAATTCATGAGCAACCGCTGCTCTTTCATGCTCATTCATCGCCGCGTAAGACGTTGACGGGACGGTCGTGGATACCGTGTTATTTCCCATCATCTTCTGATGACTTTCCACCATTTTCTGGTGAGCATCCGCCGAGCCGTTCGTCATGGTTTCATGAGCAATAATGGCCTGTTCATGCTGGTCCATACCGGTCATACGAGGAGCAGTCCCCTGGATCCCGACAGGAGCCTCAGCAGACTGCATCTGGTGAGCAGGAGCCTGTGCATTGTTGACGCGATCATGGATATTCACGGTTTCAGTGGCCCAGGCCGATGAAATTAAACCAAAGCCCAGCAAAGATGCTAATACGATATTTTTCATGATAACTCTCCATTTCTGAATTAGTGATGTCCGGGGAAGTACAACCGGTGTTTTCAGTTCCATAACTGAAACAAGTTCGGCAGCGTTTATTTCTCCGGAAGAGGGCTGGATATTCATTTCCTGGCGTACTCTGACGCCGGGTATTGATGAAGCAATCCAGCCTTCCTGATAAGTTGCACTAATTATATCGAATGGCTTCTGTTTGCTGCATGACAGGCTAATGACATCTTTGTCATTTACATCTTTATTTTCAGCATTGGGTTTCCGGGATCATTTTCTCCAGTCTGGGCACGGATAAGATAAAACGCGTGGAGCGTACGTCTGATTCCACCTGCACTCTTCCGTGATGTGCTTCCACGATTGACTTCACAATCGCAAGGCCGATGCCGCTGCCTTCTCCTTTTCGTTGTCTGGATGGATCCACCCGATAAAAACGGTCAAACAGCCTTGATAAATGTTCTTCAGGGATCGGTTTCCCCGGATTTTCAATCACAAGGTCAAAAAAGCTCTCCTGCTCTCTTATTGAGACGGTGATTGCCTGTCCCTCCGGGGTATAACGCAGGGCATTGGATAACAGATTATTGATCGCCCTTCTGAACATTTGTGGATCTCCCTCAACCAGGCAGGGCATCCCGTTAAATTTGAGCGTGATATTGCGTTCTTCGGCCCAGGCTTCGA
The DNA here is from genome assembly GCF_040061575.1 of Klebsiella sp. CB_Kp196. NCBI lineage: Bacteria > Pseudomonadati > Pseudomonadota > Gammaproteobacteria > Enterobacterales > Enterobacteriaceae > Klebsiella > Klebsiella sp. CB_Kp196. The sequence goes on along the minus strand of NZ_JBEAFH010000069.1, from coordinate 36,590 downwards.
AAAACTCGAAGACTTTCATGACTTCCGCTCTGAGGTCAAACATGACCCTGTCAGGTATCAGCTGATTATTATCTGCCTGTGCCAGGAACAGCATATCGCTGACCATTTTGGTCATCCGGTTATACTCTTCAAGACTGGAATAGAGGACATCCTCAAGTTCCCTCTGTGTTCGATCCTGACTCAGTGCGATTTCAGTCTGCGTCACCAGATTGGTGATGGGCGTTCTGATCTCATGCGCGATATCGGCAGAGAAATTGGCCTGGCGGGTAAAGACATCCTCAATCTTTCCAATCATATGATTGAACGAGATAACCAGTTGCTCCAGCTCAATGGGAACGCGTGTCGGTTCCAGTCGCGCATCAAGATTCTCGGAGGTGATGTTTTTAATGGCATTGCTGACATTACGAAGGGGCAGGTGCCCCTGACGGACAGCGATTCGAATGATCAGAACAATCAACAGGCTTATCACGACGGCAATCGCAATCAGGTTCTTTTTCAGCGCATCGAGGTAATGGAGATGGAAATTAATGGATAGGCCAGTCAGCATGACATAGTTCTGCTGTTTGCCCTGAAATATCGCCTGACCAGAGGAGGCGATAATCCTGTATGTTTCCATCTTCATTTCGGACCCGGTATCCATCGGTCCCGCAGGATCCTCCACCGTCCAGAGAAAGACATCCCGTGCGCGGCTGTGCTCGCTAAAATCTGCTGAATTCACTGCCGGGCGTAGTGCCGCCCCCTGAGCTGAGCTAAAGAGCACTTCACCCCTGGGATTGAGGAGCAAAAGGGCAACGTTGCGGTAGCTGGCAATTGATTCCTTTATTTTGCTTACTTTTTTTTCATCCGGATCTGCCGGGGACTGGAGTATACGGCTCAGTGTGGTGCTGATTTGTTGCAGATCGCTGACATCCTGCTCGGCAAAATGCTTTTCAACAGAATGCAGCATAAACCAGGTGAAGGCGATAAACGCCAGTATTGTGGACAGGCTGATAAAAAAGGTCAGCCGCAGAGCGAGTGAGAAAGGTCGTCTGGACGGTTTGCTATGCATCCGGGATCTCCAGCATGTAGCCCACGCCCCGCACTGTCTGGATCAGTTTTGTCCCGTAATCGTTGTCTATTTTAGCGCGGAGTCGCTTTACTGCGACATCAATCGCGTTAGTGTCGCTGTCAAAATTCATGTCCCAGACCTGAGAGGCAATCAGGGAGCGGGGAAGAACTTCTCCCTGATGGCGAATGAAGAATTCCAGCAAGCTGAACTCTTTACTGGTGAGCACAATGCGGTTCCCGGCGCGGCTGACTTTTCTGGATACGAGATCAACCGAGAGGTCAGCCACTTTAAGCTGGCTTTCCGTGATCATCGTGTTTCCCCGCCTGAGGAGGGTTCTTACCCGGGCGAGCAGTTCAGCAAACGCAAAGGGCTTCACCAGATAATCGTCCGCACCCAGCTCAAGTCCTTTGACCCTGTGTTCAATCGTGCCAAGGGCCGTCAGCAGTAATACCGGCATCCCCTTTCCGGCACTGCGCAGCATACGGATGATATCCCAGCCGTTTACATCAGGCAGCATGATATCCAGGATGACTAAATCATACTCGGCTGTCATGGCAAGATGATATCCGGTCAGACCATTATCAGCGTGATCCACGACGAACCCCGCCTCTGTCAGCCCCTTGCTGAGATATTCACCTGTTTTAATTTCGTCTTCAACGATTAATATTTTCATCATGCTCCCCGGCTGGCTGCTAATGTCATTTTATTGCGCCCACGATCGTTATCAACGGATTACAGCAAAAATGACAACATTGTCATTATCCTGTCACCCGGCAAACAGAGAGCGTTCGGTAAAGTATCCCTATCAATACTCTGGATTTCGTTTGAACCATTTACCAGGTCTGCCTGTACGAGAAGCGTTATGTTCAAATTAAAATTACTCAGCATCAGTACCATATTCATCCTGGCTGGTTGTGTTTCTCTGGCACCTGAATATCAGCGTCCGCCAGCTCCGGTTCCCCAGCAGTTTTCATTGTCTAAAAACAGTCTGACGCCTGCGGTAAACAGCTATCAGGATACGGGCTGGCGAAACTTTTTTGTCGATCCCCAGGTCAGCAGGCTGATCGGTGAAGCCCTGAATAATAACCGTGATTTGAGAATGGCTGCCCTGAAGGTTGAAGAGGCCCGGGCCCAGTTCAACGTCACGGATGCAGATCGTTATCCCCAACTGAATGCCTCATCCGGGATCACATACAACGGTGGTCTGAAAGGTGACAAGCCGACCACACAGGAGTACGACGCGGGTCTGGAGCTCAGCTATGAGCTCGATTTTTTTGGCAAACTTAAGAACATGAGTGAGGCTGATCGCCAGAACTACTTTGCCAGCGAAGAAGCCCGTCGTGCCGTACACATCCTGCTGGTCTCCAACGTTTCACAGAGCTATTTCAGCCAGCAACTGGCGTACGAACAACTCCGTATTGCGCGGGAAACGCTGAAAAATTATGAACAGTCCTATGCTTTCGTTGAGCAACAGCTCGTGACCGGGAGTACGAACGTTCTGGCACTTGAACAGGCGAGAGGACAAATCGAAAGTACCCGCGCCGAAATAGCCAAACGAGAAGGCGATCTGGCTCAGGCAAACAATGCCCTGCAACTGGTGCTGGGAACGTACCGCGCACTTCCGTCAGAAAAAGGGATGAAAGGCGGGGAGATCGCACCAGTAAAATTGCCACCAAATCTATCTTCACAAATTTTGCTGCAGCGACCGGATATTATGGAAGCGGAATATCAGCTGAAAGCGGCTGATGCCAATATTGGCGCAGCGCGAGCGGCCTTTTTCCCCTCCATTACCCTGACCAGTGGTCTTTCCGCAAGCAGTACGGAGCTGTCAAGCCTGTTTACGTCAGGAAGTGGAATGTGGAATTTTATCCCTAAAATTGAAATTCCTATTTTTAATGCTGGCAGGAATAAAGCCAATCTGAAGCTGGCTGAAATTCGCCAGCAACAATCGGTGGTTAATTACGAACAAAAAATTCAGTCAGCCTTTAAGGATGTTTCCGACACGCTTGCGCTGCGCGACAGTCTTAGCCAGCAACTTGAGTCACAGCAGCGTTATCTTGATTCACTTCAGATAACTCTCCAGCGTGCCAGAGGATTATATGCAAGTGGTGCTGTCAGTTACATCGAAGTGCTGGATGCAGAACGTTCCCTCTTCGCTACGCAGCAAACCATTCTCGATCTTACCTATTCCCGACAGGTTAACGAAATTAATCTGTTTACCGCGCTGGGTGGCGGTTGGGTAGAGTAAATTTATTTAATTAATCAGGAAATTAAAAATGCGTAATTCACTTAAAGCCGTTTTATTTGGTGCCTTCTCTGTCATGTTTTCTGCCGGTCTTCATGCTGAAACACATCAGCATGGCGATATGAATGCTGCCAGTGATGCTTCGGTACAGCAGGTTATCAAGGGCACCGGTGTCGTTAAAGACATTGATATGAATAGTAAAAAGATTACCATTTCGCACGAAGCAATCCCTGCTGTGGGCTGGCCTGCAATGACCATGCGCTTCACTTTTGTTAATGCAGACGACGCTATCAATGCCCTGAAAACCGGCAACCATGTCGATTTCTCGTTTATTCAGCAGGGCAATATCTCCTTACTCAAAAGCATTAACGTTACGCAATCCTGATTATCAGTCCGGAGCGAATACATCCAGTGCGCCTGAACATTCATTAAGGGATTACTGTGAATGAATGATCGGGCGCATATGCCAGGTGTTTTGATTTTTCAGCGAGAAATTGTATGGCTTCTTTAAAGATAAAATATGCTGCAATAATTATCAGCAGCCTCATAGCAGGGGGGCTGATATCGGTTACTGCCTGGCAGTATGTAAACTCATCACAAAAAACAGTACAAACCGAACAAAAGGCACCGGAGCGAAAGGTACTTTTCTGGTATGACCCGATGAAACCGGATACCAAATTTGATAAACCCGGAAAATCTCCCTTTATGGATATGGACCTGGTGCCGAAATATGCTGATGAAAGTGGCGATAAAAGCAGTGGCGGGATCCGTATCGATCCAACGCAGGTTCAGAATCTGGGATTAAAAACGCAAAAAGTCACGCGAGGAATGCTGAATTATTCCCAGACAATCCCGGCTAATGTCAGTTACAACGAGTATCAGTTTGTCATTGTGCAGGCGCGCTCTGACGGTTTCGTCGAAAAAGTGTATCCCCTGACGATTGGCGATCATGTGAAGAAAGGCACTCCGCTTATCGATATCACCATTCCTGAATGGGTTGAGGCACAAAGTGAGTTCCTGCTGTTATCCGGTACAGGCGGTACGTCAACCCAGATAAAAGGGGTTCTGGAGCGACTTCGTCTGGCTGGTATGCCGGAAGAGGATATTCAAAGGCTGCGTTCAACCCGCACAATCCAGACCCGTTTTACCATTAAAGCACCTATTGATGGTGTCATTACTGCGTTTGACCTGCGCACCGGCATGAATATTTCGAAAGATAAAGTAGTGGCTCAGATTCAGGGGATGGACCCGGTCTGGATCAGCGCTGCAGTGCCAGAATCTATCGCATATCTGCTGAAAGATACGTCGCAGTTTGAAATTTCGGTACCGGCTTATCCGGATAAAACATTCCATGTCGAAAAATGGAACATTCTTCCCAGCGTGGATCAGACAACCCGTACGCTTCAGGTCCGTCTCCAGGTTTCTAATAAGGATGAGTTTCTCAAGCCGGGCATGAATGCCTATCTGAAACTGAATACCAAGAGCCAGGAGATGCTGCTGATACCAAGCCAGGCCGTTATCGATACCGGCAAAGAACAGCGCGTGATTACTGTTGATGATGAAGGCAAGTTTGTGCCGAAACAGATCCACGTTCTGCATGAATCACAGCAACAGTCCGGCATCGGTTCCGGCCTGAATGAAGGCGATACCGTGGTGGTCAGTGGCCTGTTCCTCATTGACTCCGAAGCCAATATTACGGGCGCGCTGGAACGTATGCGCCACCCTGAAAAAACAGAAAGCAGTATGCCAGCAATGTCTGACCAGCCTGTAAATATGCATTCAGGGCACTGAGGAGACGACGATGATTGAATGGATTATCCGGCGCTCTGTCGCCAACCGTTTCCTGGTCATGATGGGGGCCCTGTTTCTCAGCATCTGGGGTACATGGACGATTATTAACACGCCGGTCGATGCCTTGCCTGACCTGTCAGATGTACAGGTCATTATCAAAACCAGCTATCCCGGCCAGGCCCCGCAGATTGTAGAAAACCAGGTCACCTATCCACTTACCACCACCATGCTGTCCGTACCTGGCGCAAAAACCGTGCGTGGTTTTTCACAGTTCGGGGATTCGTATGTGTATGTCATTTTTGAAGACGGCACCGATCTGTACTGGGCCCGTTCCCGCGTGCTGGAATATCTGAATCAGGTTCAGGGAAAACTGCCTGCCGGTGTGAGTTCTGAAATCGGTCCTGATGCCACGGGTGTGGGCTGGATTTTTGAATATGCCCTTGTCGATCGCAACGGAAAACACGACCTTTCAGAACTGCGCTCTCTGCAGGACTGGTTCCTGAAATTTGAGCTGAAAACCATCCCGAACGTGGCTGAGGTCGCTTCGGTTGGCGGCGTGGTGAAACAGTACCAGATTCAGGTCAATCCGGTAAAACTGTCCCAGTACGGTATCAGCCTGCCCGAAGTGAAACAGGCACTTGAATCGTCTAACCAGGAGGCCGGTGGCTCATCCGTTGAAATGGCCGAAGCGGAGTATATGGTCCGTGCCAGCGGTTATCTTCAGAGCATTGATGATTTTAATAACATCGTCCTGAAAACAGGTGAGAACGGCGTGCCGGTTTATCTGCGGGATGTTGCCCGCGTGCAGACCGGGCCCGAAATGAGGCGTGGTATTGCCGAGCTGAACGGCCAGGGAGAAGTCGCTGGCGGCGTGGTGATCCTGCGGTCGGGTAAAAATGCGCGCGACGTTATCACGGCAGTGAGGGATAAACTGGAGACGCTGAAGGCCAGCCTGCCGGAAGGCGTTGAAATCGTGACCACCTACGATCGCAGCCAGTTAATCGACCGGGCGATTGATAACCTCAGTTACAAGCTTCTTGAAGAGTTTATCGTTGTTGCTGTCGTTTGCGCACTGTTCCTCTGGCATGTCCGTTCTGCCCTGGTGGCGATTATTTCTCTGCCACTTGGCCTGTGTATCGCCTTTATCGTCATGCACTTCCAGGGACTGAACGCCAATATCATGTCGCTGGGAGGGATAGCGATTGCCGTCGGTGCGATGGTGGATGCCGCCATTGTGATGATTGAAAATGCGCACAAACGGCTTGAGGAGTGGGATCATCAGCATCCGGGTGAGCAGATTGACAACGCCACCCGCTGGAAGGTGATTACCGACGCCTCCGTGGAAGTGGGACCCGCGTTGTTCATTAGCCTGCTGATCATCACCCTGTCCTTTATTCCTATCTTTACCCTGGAAGGGCAGGAAGGTCGTCTGTTTGGCCCGCTGGCATTCACGAAAACGTACTCCATGGCGGGAGCGGCCGCACTGGCCATCATCGTCATTCCTATTCTGATGGGATTCTGGATCCGGGGGAAAATTCCTGCCGAGACAAGTAACCCCCTGAACCGGGTGCTGATCAAAGCGTATCATCCTTTGCTGCTGCGGGTCCTCCACTGGCCAAAAACAACCCTGCTGGTTGCGGCCTTGTCCATTTTCACGGTTATCTGGCCACTGAGTCAGGTGGGCGGTGAATTTCTGCCGAAGATTAACGAGGGCGATCTGCTGTATATGCCGTCGACCTTGCCTGGCGTCTCTCCGGCAGAAGCTGCAGCGCTCCTGCAGACAACAGACAAGTTAATCAAAAGCGTTCCTGAAGTGGCTTCTGTATTTGGCAAGACCGGTAAAGCAGAGACCGCAACGGATTCCGCGCCGCTCGAAATGGTGGAAACCACGATCCAGCTCAAACCTGAGGATCAGTGGCGTCCCGGCATGACAATTGACAAGATTATTGATGAACTCGACAGGACAGTCCGTTTACCGGGTCTGGCAAACCTCTGGGTGCCGCCTATCCGTAACCGTATTGATATGCTCTCAACCGGGATCAAAAGCCCGATAGGTATCAAAGTGTCCGGGACTGTTCTGTCCGATATCGACGCGACGGCGCAGAGTATCGAGGCGGTAGCCAAAACCGTGCCTGGCGTGGTGTCTGTCCTGGCTGAGCGACTTGAGGGCGGGCGCTACATCGATATCGATATCAACCGGGAGAAAGCTTCCCGGTACGGGATGACTGTGGGCGACGTCCAGCTGTTCGTCTCTTCAGCAATCGGTGGGGCTATGGTGGGTGAGACGGTTGAAGGCGTGGCCCGGTACCCTATTAACATTCGCTATCCGCAGGATTACCGTAACAGTCCGCAGGCGTTGAGAGAGATGCCAATCCTGACCCCAATGAAGCAGCAAATTACGCTGGGCGATGTTGCCGATATTAAGGTCGTTTCCGGACCAACCATGCTGAAAACCGAAAATGCCCGGCCAGCCAGCTGGATTTATGTTGATGCCCGCGGCAGGGACATGGTGTCGGTGGTGAACGATATTAAGACGGCCATCAGTGAGAAAGTGAAACTGAGACCGGGGACCAGTGTGGCATTCTCAGGACAGTTTGAATTACTCGAGCACGCCAATAAGAAATTAAAACTGATGGTACCGATGACGGTGATGATCATCTTCATCCTGTTATATCTGGCATTCCGCCGGGCTGATGAGGCCTTACTTATTCTGATGAGCCTGCCGTTTGCCCTGGTTGGCGGGATATGGTTCCTGTACTGGCAGGGCTTCCATATGTCAGTGGCGACCGGAACCGGGTTTATCGCCCTGGCCGGGGTGGCAGCAGAGTTTGGCGTGGTCATGCTGATGTATCTGCGTCATGCCATTGAAGCGCACCCGGAATTGTCCCGTAAAGAGACGTTCACACCGGAAGGCCTTGATGAAGCCCTCTATCATGGTGCCGTACTGCGTGTCCGGCCGAAAGCCATGACCGTGGCGGTGATCATTGCGGGTCTGCTGCCAATACTCTGGGGAACCGGTGCAGGTTCAGAAGTCATGAGCCGTATCGCGGCACCCATGATTGGTGGGATGATCACGGCTCCGCTGCTGTCCCTGTTCATTATTCCTGCCGCCTACAAATTAATCTGGCTGCGCAGACATAAAAAAAGCGTGTCCTGAACCTGAAAGGGCACCCCCTGTGGGTGTCCTTCTTTACTGATTCACCCTGACGTCAGGGTTTATATCGATAATATACAGAGGTGAGTATGAAAAAAGTGGTTCTAATGGCGCTGGCTCTCGGCCTTTCACTACCCGCGATGGCGAGTGAAAAAGTGATTGATATGTACAAATCTGAAAACTGTGGCTGTTGTTCCCTGTGGGGCAAAGCGATGGAAAAAGACGGGTTTGAAGTACGAACTCACGTCATGAATGATCAGGCGCTGTCAGCCCTGAAAGAAAAGCATGCTATTCCTGCAGGACTACGAAGTTGTCATACCGCGGTTGCCGGTAATTTGATCATTGAAGGCCATGTGCCTGCGACAACGATACATAAGGCAATGCAGTCTGGTTCGGGTATATACGGTCTCGCCACCCCCGGTATGCCAGCAGGAAGTCCTGGAATGGAGATGGGAGCCCGAAAAGAGGCTTACGATGTTATCGCATTCTCACCGGATGGAAGTAAAAAAGTCTTCCAGCGAATCGAATAGTCAGCGGAACGGCTGATAACGGGACGCCGGTAGCAGGCACTCCTGTGCCGGCGATATTCGTGGTAATCGCATCCATGACATACCCTGAAGACAGAAGATGCTTCGGTATGCATAAGGAGAGTTACTGTGAAAAATGACAATGCAGTGCAACACAACAACCAGACTGCTTCTGAGCAGACATTATCCCCGGACGAGGGCCACGTATTGCATAAGGTGAGAGATCCCGTGTGCGGGATGGCCATCCTGCCCGACAGGGCGCACAGCAGCATTCGATACCAGGACCACCAACTTTATTTCTGCTCCGCCAGCTGTGAGAGTAAATTTAAAGCCCATCCCGATCGTTATCTTACCGAAGATGCCAGTGAACATTCCCATCACCATCACCATCACCACGATCATCACGAAGTCAGCCCTGATCAGATAAAACAGCCTCACAACCAGGCGGAAAAAGAGAATTCTGAAGGTGTGTGGACATGTCCGATGCACCCGGAGATACGCCGCAGTGGTCCCGGAAGCTGTCCTGTCTGTGGAATGGCACTGGAGCCGCTCGTAGCTACGGCATCCACGGGGCCGAGTGATGAACTTCACGACATGACAAGACGCTTCTGGCTGGGGTTGTTGCTGGCGTTTCCGGTTCTGGTACTCGAAATGGGATCTCATCTGTTTCCCGACTTGAGGAATACAGTACCGCCACAGTACAACACATGGCTGCAGTTGCTTCTGGCCTCCCCTGTCGTGTTGTGGTGTGGCTGGCCATTCTTCGCCCGGGCCGGAATGTCGTTACGTAACCGCTCCCTGAATATGTTTACCCTTGTTGCAATGGGGACCGGCGTAGCCTGGGTTTACAGCGTCATTGCAACCGTCTTCCCCTCCTGGTTTCCTGCATCGTTCAGAAACATGGATGGCCTGGTGGCCGTTTATTTTGAAGCCGCAGCAGTTATTACGGTGCTTGTTCTGCTGGGACAGGTTCTTGAGCTGCGGGCACGGGAACAAACCTCAGGCGCCATTACTGCGCTTCTGAACCTTGCCCCCAAAACCGCCAGACGGCTGGATCATGACGGTCATGAAACGGATATTAATGCGGAAGATGTCCTGCCTGGCGATAAGCTCCGCATCAGACCTGGAGAGAGTATTCCGGTCGACGGTATCGTGATCGAAGGCAAAACAACCGTTGATGAATCGATGGTGACCGGGGAGTCTATGCCGGTTACCAAAACGAAGGGTGACCCTGTCATTGGGGGGACGATTAATCAGACAGGTAGTCTTATCATCCGTGCAGAGAAAGTCGGTGATGAAACGATGCTCTCACGAATTGTTCAGATGGTCGCTGATGCACAGCGTTCGCGTGCCCCCATCCAGAGAATGGCAGACAGCGTTTCAGGCTGGTTTGTTCCTCTGGTGATACTTATCGCGGTTGTTGCTTTCTTGATCTGGTCTCTCTGGGGGCCCGAGCCCAGGATGGCGCACGGTCTCATTGCGGCTGTGTCGGTCCTGATTATTGCCTGTCCCTGCGCGCTGGGACTGGCCACGCCGATGTCGATAATGGTGGGGGTGGGCAAAGGCGCCCAGGCCGGGGTGTTAATCAAGAATGCCGAAGCCCTTGAGCGTCTTGAAAAAGTGGACACGCTGGTTGTCGACAAAACAGGCACGCTCACGGAAGGTTCGCCTACGGTGACAGGGATTATCAGTCTCAGTCCGGGTGGGGAAATATCTCTTTTACGTGTAACAGCTGCAGTGGAAAAAGGTTCGCAGCATCCGTTGGGTATGGCTGTTGTCAGAGCCGCGCATGAAAAGGGGATCGTGATACCTGCCGTCAGTAATTTCAATGCCCCGTCGGGGAAAGGTGTCTCAGGCGATGTCGAAGGTCAACGGGTTGTTATTGGTAATGAACTGGCTATGCAGGAAAACAGTATCGTTATTGATAATCAAAAGGCCGTTGCGGATACGTTGCGGATGGAAGGCGCTACCGTTATCTATGTGGCCACAGACGGGAACCTTGCAGGCCTGATAGCTATCTCGGATCCCGTGAAAGCAACCACGCCGGATGCGCTTAAAGCTTTGCGTCAGGCGGGGATCCGCATTGTTATGCTCACCGGGGATAACCAGCTTACTGCTGAAGCAGTCGCACGGAAACTGGGAATAGATGAGGTTGAAGCCGGGATTCTGCCGGATGGCAAAAAAGCAGTGATAACCCGACTGAAAGCGTCTGGCCATGTGGTTGCGATGGCCGGAGACGGTGTGAATGATGCCCCGGCGCTGGCAGCGGCTGACGTGGGTATAGCCATGGGAACGGGTACAGATGTGGCAATAGAAAGTGCTGGCGTTACCCTTCTCAAAGGCGATTTGATGATACTCAACAGGGCCCGTCATCTGTCAGAAATCACCATGAAAAATATCCGGCAGAATCTGTTTTTTGCGTTTATCTACAATGCTCTTGGGGTGCCTGTAGCTGCAGGTCTGCTTTATCCTGTGTATGGAATACTGCTGTCGCCAGTTATTGCGGCGGCGGCTATGGCCCTTTCCTCCGTTAGCGTCATTGCAAATGCGTTGCGTCTGAAAAGTGTCAGGCTCGGGAAATAACCCTGAATGAAGGGTCTGTTACTAACAGAAGGAGTCCGGTATGAAAAGTACCACCTATGCGCTTATTGCTGTCGCCGCGATTGCGGCATTTGCCCTCCTGCGCGAACACTGGTCACATGTGGCAGGTTACTGGCCATATCTGTTATTGCTGGTCTGCCCGCTAATGCATCTTTTCCACGGCCACGGAGGGCATGGAGATCATCAACATCAAGGAAGTGAAAACGATAAAAAAAATTAATCCGGCAGACGGGGCCGCGTCGCGGCCCCGTTATCATTCCAGGTATCGTTCGTAGTCTCTGGCATGCGCAAAGGCATGCTGTTCAAGTTTGTTATCAGCGGGTGCCGCTGCCCGGAACGCCAGTGAGTTAACAGGATTGTTATTGATGACCAGCTCGTAATGCAGATGAGGACCGGATGAACGTCCGCTGTTACCGGATAACGCAATAGCGTCTCCCCGGGTAACCCTGGCCCCTTTAGTAACGAGTATTTTATTGAGGTGGAGATAGCGAGTTTTAACACCGGCTTTTCCCGTTACTTCAACAAAATATCCCATGGTACTGTTGTATTCGGCCCGGGTGATTTTTCCGTCGATGACGCTGACTATTTTCGTGTTCATGGGCATGGAATAATCAATGCCATTATGGGGACTCACTTTTCCCGATACCGGGTTAAGTCTTGCAGGATTGAAAGGCGAACTGAGTCTTGCTGTGGCCGGTAACGGATAATCGAGACTGCCTTTCCCGGAAGTATCGGAAAGGTTATAGAACTTTTTATCTGATATACGATACGCCGTGTAATTAAATGAACCGGACGTAAATTTATAGGCCACGACACGTGATTTTCCCGCTTTCTTTTGCAGTACGAGTTTTAATGATTCATTTTTTTTCAAATGCCGCAGATTAAACCGGGAAGGCAAGGAGCGCTGAAGAGTAGCGATCTCGTTCGATTCCAGCCCCGAGCGGGTGGCTGAAAGGTAGGCATTTTCTTTTACGACATCGGTAGAATACATTTACTGGAATTCGCCGTTAGCATGAACACTGCGGCGTATGCTAGGGGTTTTCAGGAGGCGTGTCATCTGTCAGTTAATCGGGAGCACCGTTGATGGTCGTCATTTTTGTAACATATCTTGTTTCCCGTTTGCTCCTGAAGCTCTGGGAACTGTATGACCAGCCCGACGGTGATGATTAACGGGACTGAAACAGGTTACGGCAGAGCAATATGGGGCTCATGTCCTGCTACGTAACCCGTCAGTAAAGCCCTGCTGCGCACCTGACGCTAAGCACTAACCCGCCTGCAGTTACCTGGTCGAATACAGCCCGCGAAGCTTTCTTGCCTGCGTCTGATGTGCTTCCGCACCGGCATTATTGACCTGCTCATGCACGAGAGCGGCTTTTTCTCCGGCATTCAGTTCGTTAAAAGAAGAAGACGAGGTCTTTGAATTTGCATCACTGCCGGACAGCATTTTTTTATGTTCCTCAATCATTTTCTGATGCGCATAGGACGCGCTGTTGTTCATAAATGAATGAGCAACAATGGCCCTTTCATGTTCATTCATTTCAGAGAATGAGGGCGTGTTGTTTTTATTAACCCTGTCCGGTAAGTTTTCATGCGTCGAGGAGTTCACATGACTGACGGCTGAGGCATTATTAACAAATCGATGTGCTTCATGGGCAATATCACTGGACTGAGCAAAAGCTGCCCCACAAAATAAAGCTGTAAACGCAGTGGTCGTGATTAATATATTCATGTGTAATTACCTTCTGAGGTACATAAAAGATGTCCTTATGATCATATATAAAAAAATCAACCTGTGGAGAAGATGACGTAAATGTAATACAGCCACGTACATTACACGATTGTAATGAATTTGTTTCTTAAGGTGTGCTAGATTCATTTCATTGTAAGTGGATGAACCAGTAATTTAATTTAAATCGGTTCTCGAATTCTGTCAGTAACCATACTTTAAATAAGGGAATGCGCATGCTGTTGAAAACGTCTCGACGAACTTTCCTGAAGGGGTTAACCCTCTCTGGCGTAGCCGGAAGTCTTGGCGTATGGAGTTTCAATGCGCGTTCCAGTCTGAGCCTGCCAGTTGCCGCATCCCTGCAGGGTACTCAGTTTGACCTGACCATTGGTGAAACGGCCGTCAATATCACGGGCAGTGAGCGTCAGGCCAAAACAATCAATGGAGGCCTGCCGGGGCCCGTTCTTCGCTGGAAAGAAGGTGACACCATTACCCTGAAGGTCAAAAACCGTCTTAATGAACAGACGTCCATTCACTGGCACGGCATTATTCTTCCGGCCAATATGGATGGTGTTCCGGGGCTGAGTTTTATGGGCATAGAGCCTGATGATACCTACGTTTACACCTTTAAGGTTAAGCAGAACGGGACTTACTGGTACCACAGCCATTCCGGTCTGCAGGAACAGGAGGGGGTATACGGTGCCATTATCATCGATGCCAGGGAGCCAGAACCGTTTGCTTACGATCGTGAGCATGTGGTCATGTTGTCTGACTGGACCGATGAAAATCCTCACAGCCTGCTGAAAAAATTAAAAAAACAGTCGGATTACTACAATTTCAATAAACCAACCGTTGGCTCTTTTTTCCGCGACGTGAATACCAGGGGGCTGTCAGCCACCATTGCCGATCGGAAAATGTGGGCTGAAATGAAAATGAATCCGACTGACCTCGCGGATGTCAGTGGCTACACCTACACCTATCTCATGAACGGGCAGGCCCCGCTGAAAAACTGGACCGGACTGTTCCGTCCCGGTGAAAAGATACGCTTACGGTTTATCAACGGCTCGGCAATGACCTATTTCGATATCCGTATCCCCGGGCTGAAAATGACGGTCGTGGCTGCAGATGGCCAGTATGTAAACCCGGTTACCGTTGACGAATTCAGGATTGCCGTTGCCGAAACCTATGATGTCATTGTGGAGCCTCAGGGTGAGGCCTATACCATCTTCGCACAATCCATGGACAGGACCGGTTACGCTCGAGGGACACTGGCCACGAGAGAAGGGTTAAGTGCTGCCGTTCCCCCCCTCGATCCCCGTCCTCTGTTGACCATGGAAGATATGGGTATGGGGGGAATGGGACATGATATGGCAGGAATGGACCACAGCCAGATGGGAGGCATGGATAACAGCGGAGAGATGATGTCTATGGACGGTGCTGACCTTCCGGATAGCGGGACATCCTCCGCGCCCATGGATCACAGCAGCATGGCCGGTATGGATCATTCCCGGATGGCCGGAATGCCGGGTATGCAAAGTCATCCTGCGTCAGAAACGGATAACCCACTGGTTGATATGCAGGCGATGAGCGTCTCTCCGAAATTAAATGATCCGGGTATTGGTCTTCGAAATAACGGAAGAAAGGTTCTCACGTACGCGGATTTGAAAAGCCGCTTTGAGGATCCTGACGGACGTGAACCTGGCCGTACCATAGAACTGCATTTAACCGGCCACATGGAAAAGTTTGCCTGGTCATTTAACGGAATCAAGTTTTCAGATGCCGCACCGGTGCTGCTGAAATACGGTGAGCGGCTCAGGATCACGCTGATCAACGATACCATGATGACTCACCCCATTCACCTGCATGGTATGTGGAGCGATCTGGAAGATGAAAACGGTAATTTCATGGTTCGTAAACACACAATAGATGTTCCCCCTGGTACAAAACGCAGTTACAGAGTGACAGCAGATGCGCTTGGCCGCTGGGCGTATCACTGCCATTTGCTCTATCACATGGAAATGGGAATGTTTCGTGAAGTCCGGGTGGAGGAATGATGCGAATGAAGAGAAATTTGAAGGCCATACCTGTTCTGGTCGCCGGTTTGTTTACCTCACAGCTTTCTATTGCGGCGGGCTCCGTCTCTGCAGATCCCCACGCCGGGCACGACATGTCTGCCATGCAGATGCCAGCAGATGAGAATTTCACTGAGATGACGTCAATGGAGCCCATTGTAACTGAGAGCAGAACGCCAATTCCGCCTGTTACCGATGCCGACCGGAAGGCTGCATTCGGCAATTTACAGGGGCATGCGATTCACGACAGTGCGATTAATTATCTGGTTCTGCTGGATCAACTGGAATGGCAACGGTCGGATAACACCAACAATTTCAGCTGGAGTGTTAACAGCTGGATTGGAGGCGACACAGATCGGATTTGGCTAAAGAGTGAAGGTGAACGAAGCAATGGGGAAACGGAGGCGGCTGAAGCGCAGTTACTCTGGGGACATGCGGTTGGCCCATGGTGGGATTTGGTTGCGGGTGTCAGGCAGGATTTCAGACCTGCTTCTGCCCGGACCTGGGCTGCTGTCGGTTTTCAGGGGCTGGCA
Organism: Klebsiella sp. CB_Kp196; assembly: GCF_040061575.1. Classification (NCBI taxonomy): domain Bacteria; kingdom Pseudomonadati; phylum Pseudomonadota; class Gammaproteobacteria; order Enterobacterales; family Enterobacteriaceae; genus Klebsiella; species Klebsiella sp. CB_Kp196. The sequence goes on along the minus strand of NZ_JBEAFH010000069.1, from coordinate 20,893 downwards.
CTCTATAATTTTGAGTCTGAAATTACGGGTTTTGTCAGTAATGGCGGAAAAGCAGCCCTTCGTCTGGGAGGAGAATACGACGTTTTACTGACTAACCGGCTCATACTCCAGCCATCCTATGAGGTGAATTTCTACAGTCAGGATGATGAATCGCGGGGTCGCGGCAGGGGACTGACTGACACAGAGCTGGGGCTCCGACTGCGCTATGAAATACGCCGTGAGTTTGCACCCTATATAGGCGTTTCCTGGAATCAACTTTACGGGAAAACATCCGATATGGCGAAAAGAGAAGGTGAGAAAGACCATCAGGTAGTATTCCTGGCGGGAGCCAGAATCTGGTTTTAACGCACTGATATAAAACACTCAACTAAACAGGTAAATAAAATGTCGATTTTAAATAAAGCCATTCTTACAGGTGGCCTCGTTATGGGCGTTGCTTTCTCTGCTATGGCCCATCCGGAATTAAAAAGCTCTGTGCCACAGGCTGATTCAGCCGTAGCGGCCCCGGAAAAGATTCAGCTTAATTTCTCGGAAAATCTGACCGTGAAATTCTCAGGTGCAAAATTAACGATGACGGGTATGAAAGGCATGTCATCACATTCTCCGATGCCGGTCGCGGCAAAAGTGGCGCCAGGCGCTGACCCTAAATCGATGGTCATTATTCCGCGAGAGCCTTTACCCGCTGGCACTTATCGTGTTGACTGGCGCGCGGTTTCTTCAGATACGCACCCTATTACCGGTAATTACACCTTTACAGTGAAGTAATATTATGAACGACCTGATTATGATTGTTATTCGTTTTCTTCTTTATCTGGATTTGATGGTAATATTTGGATTGCCATTTTTTCAGATATATGGAATAAGCGGTGTCAGACATGAAACCTATAACCTGACTAATTTCAGGTCGTTTATAACCTTTGCTGTTGTTACAGGCATCATTCTTACTGGCATTAATATGCTCCTGGTATCTAATGCCATGAGTGGAGTAACTGACCTCAGAGAATTATCCATCCATGTTATCGAGATGGTGATAGAAGAAACTGATGTGGGTATTAGCTGGATTGTCAGACTCTGTGCCCTGTTTACCACACTCGGTGCTTTGTTCCTTTACACTAATAAGAGAGTATTGTCCTGCCTGCTGATGACGATGAGTGGGGGCGTGGCGCTGGCTACACTTGCCTGGGGAGGACACGCCGTTATGCATGACGGTCTGCATTACTATCTCCATTTACTGAGCGATCTGACCCATCTCGGCGCTGCAGGTGCCTGGACAGGTGCTCTGGTTGCATTTGCTATCCTGCTGATGCGCAGAAACGAGCATAATGCACAGAGCGTCATTGTGATATCTGACTCCCTGGCAAAATTTGCCACGGCAGGAACGGTGATTGTTGTAGCCCTGATCCTGAGTGCGCTGGTCAACTATCTGTATATTGCTGAGGGTAACTTAACTCCCTTATTCAACAGTTCCTGGGGGAGGATATTGCTTGCCAAGACGGCTCTGTTTGTTCTGATGCTTCTTCTGGCTGCAGCAAACCGGTTTCACCTGGGTCCCCGGCTTGAAGTTATGGTCAGGGAAGGGAATTATGATCGCAGCGTTGCCCTGATGCGAAACAGCATCCTGACAGAATTCGTTGTTGCGATTATCATTCTGGGCGCCGTAGCGTGGCTTGGAATGCTTGCTCCGTCTCAGATCAGCTAGGGGACAGCCAAAGCTCATGCGTGAGATTTTTACTTTCATATCAGCGAGTTGACCATGCAGCGTATTTTAATCGTTGAAGACGAACAAAAAACAGGTCGTTACCTGCAGCAGGGACTGGTTGAGGAAGGCTATCAGGCCGATCTCTTTAATAATGGCCGCGATGGTCTCGGGGCCGCGTCGAAGGGACAGTATGATTTGATAATACTGGACGTGATGCTGCCTTTCCTCGACGGGTGGCAAATCATCAGCGCACTGAGGGAGTCCGGGCACGAAGAACCGGTCCTGTTTTTAACCGCAAAGGACAACGTGCGGGACAAAGTGAAAGGACTGGAGCTTGGCGCAGATGACTACCTGATTAAGCCCTTTGATTTTACGGAGCTGGTTGCACGTGTAAGAACCCTACTGCGCCGGGCACGCTCGCAGGCCGCAACAGTCTGCACCATCGCCGATATGACCGTTGATATGGTGCGCCGGACCGTGATCCGTTCGGGGAAGAAGATCCATCTCACCGGTAAAGAATACGTTCTGCTTGAGTTGCTGCTGCAACGCACCGGAGAAGTGTTACCCAGGAGTCTTATCTCGTCCCTGGTCTGGAACATGAATTTTGACAGTGATACGAATGTGATTGATGTCGCCGTGAGACGTCTGAGAAGTAAAATTGATGATGACTTTGAGCCAAAACTGATCCATACCGTTCGCGGTGCCGGATATGTCCTGGAGATCAGAGAAGAGTGAGGTTCAAAATTTCCCTGACCACACGCCTGAGCCTGATTTTTTCTGCGGTGATGCTTACGGTATGGTGGTTATCAAGTTTTATCCTGATTAGCACCCTGAATGGCTATTTCGATAATCAGGACCGCGATTTTCTGACAGGTAAACTTCAGCTCACCGAAGAGTTTCTTAAAACAGAGACGTTCAGGAACAAAACGGATATTAAGTCATTATCAGAAAAAATAAACGATGCGATGGTGGGGCACAATGGCTTATTCATTTCTATAAAAAACATGGAAAATGAAAAAATTGTTGAACTCTATGCCAAAAATTCTGTTGTTCCAGCGGTCCTGCTTAATAAGTCGGGTGATATTCTCGACTATATGATCCAGACGGAAGAAAATAACACCGTGTACCGCAGTATCTCGCGGCGGGTTGCCGTGACGCCGGAACAGGGTAAAAGCAAACATGTCATCATTACGGTTGCCACGGATACTGGGTATCACACCCTGTTTATGGACAAACTCAGTACCTGGCTGTTCTGGTTCAATATCGGTCTGGTCTTTATTTCTGTTTTTCTGGGCTGGCTGACCACACGTATTGGTCTGAAACCGCTACGGGAAATGACCAGTCTGGCTTCCTCCATGACCGTACACAGCCTGGATCAGCGTCTAAATCCCGATCTGGCTCCGCCGGAAATCTCTGAGACCATGCAGGAGTTCAATAATATGTTTGATCGCCTGGAGGGGGCATTCCGGAAACTGTCAGATTTCTCGTCTGACATCGCGCATGAGCTGCGCACACCAGTCAGTAATCTGATGATGCAGACGCAGTTTGCACTGGCTAAGGAAAGGGATGTTTCGCATTACCGCGAAATTTTATTCGCTAACCTGGAAGAACTGAAAAGGTTGTCACGAATGACCAGTGACATGCTTTTTCTGGCACGTTCAGAGCATGGTCTGCTGCGGCTGGATAAACATGATGTGGATCTGGCAGCCGAACTGAATGAATTACGTGAGTTGTTCGAGCCCCTGGCAGACGAAACAGGAAAGACAATCACGGTTGAAGGAGAGGGCGTTGTTGCCGGAGACAGCGATATGCTCCGACGTGCTTTCAGTAACCTGCTTTCCAATGCAATCAAGTATTCTCCCGATAACACCTGTACAGCGATACACATTGAGCGTGACAGTGACTGTGTGAACGTGATGATTACGAATACGATGTCCGGCCAGGTTCCCGCTAATCTGGAACGTTTGTTTGACCGGTTCTATCGCGCAGACTCATCAAGGTTCTACAACACGGAAGGCGCGGGGCTGGGATTATCAATTACAAGGTCGATCATTCATGCTCACGGCGGCGAGCTGTCAGCAGAACAGCAGGGGCGGGAAATTGTGTTCAGTGTGCGTCTGTTAATGGATTAATACCGTTATTCAGGAGAAACCCGGAAGGTGACAAAAATGTCATCGTTCAGTCACGCGATAAACAGAGGCGGTTTTTTATAATCAGCCATAAATCAGGACAGCGTGATAATTCAATCGCCCGGTTCCTGGCGTGATGATCAACCAGCCCTGAGATCAAATGCTTTCTCTGTTATAAGCCGTTGATTGTTTGGGTATGAAAACACCGGAGACCCAACCATGAAAAAGATCCTTGTATCATTTGTTGCCATTATGGCTGTCGCTTCATCCGCCATGGCTGCAGAGACAATGAACATGCATGACCAGGTAAATAATGCCCAGGCACCCGCCCATCAGATGCAGTCAACCTCTGAAAAAAGCGCTGTTCAGGGAGACAGTATGACAATGATGGATATGAGCGGTCACGATCAGGCTGCAATGACCCATGAAATGATGCAAAACGGCAACGCTTCTGCCCATCAGGACATGGCTGAAATGCATAAAAAAATGATGAAATCCAAGCCAGCAGCTTCTAACGAAACAGCAAAATCATTTTCCGAAATGAACGAGCATGAGAAAGCCGCTGTTGTACACGAGAAGGCGAATAATGGTCAGTCTTCAGTGATTCATCAGCAGCAGGCTGAAAAGCATCGCAGCCAGATCACCCAGAATTAACCCGCAGCTCCACTTGTCAGACCCTCATTTGACGCCGAAGTCACTGGCTTACGCTCCCGCCGGGAGCGTTTTTTTTCGTAATTAATAAGTGTCATCAAAAGCATCCATCACCATTATCATAATTGGCCCTGATCAAATAAAATTTAACTTATGTTGCGCGAGAATTCAGTTCATGAAAAAAATATCAGTATCATATTGTTTTTAATTATTATTTTCGTTCCCGGTTATATCCTATATCCAGGGTTCATGCCGCGCCGTATCCTGAGACTGGCTGAGAATACGAATGATCATAACCACCGAATGTGATGACACAAAATAGATCATGTGCTGTTCCACCGGCAGCGAGCAGATATTGTCTCCCAGCTCCGCGCGATGCGTGCCTATGTCATGCATGGCCAGAACGTCAAACACCGCTGCTATACTGTTACCAACGGTGCAAAACTGGGTCTTCCGCAACTTAGGTGGAGTTGTTTAAGCCAGAGGGCTCATGACTCGTCGTCGCAGTAACTCGAAGCCAGCTCGACCGTACATCTGCCGTTTCAGCATCTTCAGGCGGTTTACATGGCCTTCCACAACGCCATTACTCCATCTGCTGCTTATCGCTTCGTGTATTGCTGTTGCATCCGCTTCCATACCGGCCGCAACACGCTGAAGGTCAATGAGCCCACTTTGACTGACGTCAGAGAACCATTGATTTAACTGCGATTTATTCTTCGTTTTCAACATTCGATAGAAGTCGAGCGACAGCTGTTGCGCCATTTTCAGTTGCGGTTCTTTCTGGCACATCGATTCGATGAAGCGGGATGCATAGTTTTCTTCTCCTCTGATCATTCGCCAGGGCATTAACCAGCGGCTTACTCTGGATGCTGAGGGGAGTCGAACTGGGGCGATAACGGGACTGTTAACCTGCTTACGCCACTTAGCCACAGCATCCCTGACCGTCGTTTCGCTCCCGGTGAAGCCAGCATTTACCATCTCCCGCCATAGCTGCCCGGCATTATGGTTACCGTTTATCCGTTGTTCTTCCAGCCATTCCTGCCATGGTTCAAGTAACCCGGGTCTGGGTGGCTTAGTTGATATTTCAGGGAACGCTTTTGACTGTATCCACCGGCGAACCGTCACCCGGGACAGTCCGGTGATACGCGATATTTCTCTTATCCCACAACCCTTTTTATGAAGAGAGTCTACCTCAGCCCAGCGCTGATACCGTTTGTCACGTCGCTCTCGTTTAATACGTTCAGGGCGACGTAACGTTGACGTTGGCACCAAAGACGCTTCAGCATTCTGTTTTTTGGGGGGATAACTCGGTGGCCACCAGTCGTATCAATGGCATGTGTCTGTACATCATGCGCTCCAGCGCATCACCAATATTCTTCAGCAGATGCCAGCGATCGGCCACCTGTATTGCCTGCGGTGCACCATCGCGAGCAGCTAACGCATAGATCCCCCCACGATCGCGTGAGACGACCTGTATTTCTGGGTATTTTTTGAACCATGCCGCCAGAGTGCGTTGCTCCCGGCCTGGCAGTAACACCAGGGGGCGATGGGTATCAAGATTTACGATCAGTGTGCCGTACCTGTGGCCCCGATGCCATGCCCACTCGTCAATACCAACATGCCTGGTCCGGTTCTCTGTTTGTTCCGGAGCTTGAACCACTCTGCGCAGTAAAGTATCCGCGCTGATCTGTATTCCTGAAGCTACTGCAGCTCGTCTCCCTGCTTCACCACCTGCGATAAGCCCCAGCTGATGCTGCAGATTTTTCAGCAATGCAGAAGACTGCTGCTGCGGGCCTGCAAAGGGAGCAAGCGATTCAGCAAAAATTTTACGTGAACAGGAAGGGTTACGACAGTACCAGTGCCGGATGGCGAAGACTAACCAGAGGGCCTGGCCTGAGCATGGAAGATGCTGTACTCGCCTCCGCCGGCAACTATGAACAGAATGACTGTGCGTGAGGCACTCAGGACATGATGCCGTTTTACGTGTGGCGCGGAGATGGAGGGTTATTCCATCAGTACCAGTAATCTGTCGGCAGGTTTGCCACCCGCGCGGTAGCTGTAAAAGTCTCTTAAGTGAGGCCATTTTGTTATACATAACTTAAAACAGCTTAGATCCTTGTTAACTAAAAAGTTTCATCAATTTTTGTCCACCTAAGTTGCGGAAGACCCACTTTTTACCCGTTGTTGACAGCGGAGCACACCTTAACCCCGTGGTAAGCCTGATTTTTTATCTGATCGGGGCCTGCTCTTTCAGGGCAACCATGAATTACATCGTGGCTCAGTTGTTAGGGGCCGGCGCTGCTGCACTGTGCCTGAAGGCTGTCTTTGGCCACTCCCTGCTGGCCGGGGTGACCCGGGTCCATATGGGGGTATCACTGTACAATGCCTTTTTCATCGAAGGTGTCATGACTTTTATTCTGATTATGAGCATCCTAACGACCAGAAACCCCGCGATTATCAGCATTGCTGTTTTTCTTGATGCTTTTATTGGCGGGCCGCTGACGGGGGCAAGCATGAACCCGGCCCGTAGCTTCGGGCCGGCATTGGCCATGGGATACTGGGATAATCAGTGGCTGTACTGGGCCGCTCCGCTGTCTGGCGGGCTTGTAGCTGTTGCGTGCTGCCAGCTGTTTATGCCGCAACTGAAGTCACCCTCACCGGAATAAAGTCCCTTCCAGGACAGAATGCCTCTGATGAACAGAGGCATTCTTTTTTTCAGCAACCCACTGTCCGGCTACGCCTTTCCAGAATGAGAACATCTCTCCATTTTCCGTTCATTTCACCCACTTTTTCCCGGCAGCCGACTTCCCTGAATCCCTGGCTGCGATGTAAAGCAACACTGGCCTGGTTTTCCGGAAAGATGCCAGCAAGTAGCGTCCAGAAACCCGCACTTTCCGAGCCCTTTATCAGCCCGGAGAGCAAAGCCCTGCCCGCGCCTTTTCCCTGAAAATGAGTACTGACATAAATGCTCAGCTCTGCGACACCGCGGTATGCATGCCGGCGGGAAAAAGGAGATAGCGCAGCCCATCCCACCACTCTGTTATCAACAGTGGCGACGTAGCGGCAGTCCTGAAGATGCCCTTCATTCCATTCCAGCCACTCAGGTGCTGCGGTCTGAAAGGTGGCGTTCCCTGTTGCAATTCCTTCCTGATAAATTTCCCTGACTGCACACCAGTCCTCTTCGTGCATTTTTCTAATGATGATCTCTGCCATTTCTCTGTACCGTATGTTTGCTGTATTCATAGGCAGTCAGAAAACGAGCCTGCCTGGGCTTCCCGGCGGCGGGACATAATGCGCCCGTCAGCAAAGGATGAAGGTCATTTTATTTTTAGCGGGAATCGGTTTCTACTGTGACGGATTCATATGCATTTTTCCATATATATTGTGACGTACCTCATTTCTGAGAGGTATAAACACCGATCATGTTTTCTCCATGCCGCGTAAGTGTAAGGCCCCGGAGATGGAGTCATATTATGGACGTGGTTGCGCTCACTATATATTTCTATTATTCTGGAAATATAGAAATAAAATTACGAGGAATGGGATGGAGCTGAAAATCGCCGCGATGGTGCTGAAAGAACTTGGCCACACCACTCGTCTCGATATTTACAAAACACTCGTTAAGGCCGGACGTCAGGGACTGCCCGTGGGGGAACTGCAGCAACATCTCGCCATTCCGGCCTCGACCCTGAGTCATCATCTTTCATCGCTGATATCCGTCTCACTGGTTCGCCAGGAAAGGCAGGGGAGAACACTGTTCTGCCACGCCTGTTATGACAACCTTGCTGCATTGATTGCCTTTCTGACAGAAGAGTGCTGTGCAGACGAATATGCCCCGCCTGGTTTTATGTCACCACCGGAGAAAAAATGATTGCTGAACTGAAAAATGTTGTTCCTGAGCTGTTTGATACAGGTCTCACCGGGGTCCGCCTGGGTGTAAAGACAGTTGACCATCCTCCCCGGATCCTGATGTTGTACGGTTCCGTTCGAGAGCGGTCCTACAGCCGTCTGGCCACCGAAGAGGCTGCCCGGCTTCTTACCGCCATGGGTGCGGATGTCCGCATCTTTAATCCTTCCGGTCTCCCTCTGCCGGATGATGCAGCGGATACGCATCCCAGGGTTATGGAACTTCGCGAAATGGTGCGCTGGTCTGAAGGGATGGTATGGTGCTCTCCTGAACGTCATGGTGCGATGACCGGCATTATGAAAGCCCAGATTGACTGGATACCACTATCAGAGGGCGCAGTACGCCCTTCTCAGGGAAAAACCCTGGCCGTCATGCAGGTCTGCGGAGGCTCCCAGTCTTTCAATGCGGTAAACCAGATGCGTATTCTTGGCCGCTGGATGCGAATGATTACTATACCTAATCAATCCTCGGTAGCGAAAGCCTGGCAGGAGTTTGATGAAGACGGACGGATGAAACCATCCCCGTACTACGACCGTATTGTGGATGTAATGGAAGAGCTGATGAAGTTTACCCTGCTGACCCGGGAGTATGCAGCGTATCTCGTCGATCGCTACAGTGAACGTAAAGAGTCGGCAGAAGCACTTTCCCGGCGGGTGAATCAGAGCAAAATCTGAGGGCTGGTATGAGTGATGTAACGGCATTCAACAACTGCATGAGCGTGTTCTGGCAACAGCATGAAGCAGAGCTCTCCCGTTTTCTGGCATCAAGGACAGGCGATCGGGAGCAGGCAGCCGATCTGCTTCAGGAAGTCTTCCTGCGCGCCCGGGCCTGTGCAGACCGCTTCTGTGAAATGGAGAACCCGCGGGCCTGGCTGTACCGGACGGCGAGGAATCTGCTGACGGATGAGTACCGTGCCGCCAGAGACGTCGTGGTGCTGGAAGACGAGATCCCGCTGCCTGACGCCTTCCATGAGGCGGTTTCAACGCTGGAGATTTGCCTGCCTGAAACCCTGCAGGCCTTACCTGACGAGGAAAGATGGCTGATAGAAGAGGCCGATCTGAACCGGCGTCCCCAGCAGCGCCTGGCCGACGAGCTGGGGATCACGCTGACGGCGTTTAAGTCGCGCCTGCTTCGCGCCCGGAAACATCTGAAGAAGACGATGACGGAACTCTGCCAGGTGGAAGTGGATGATGCGTCTTCCGTCTGCTGCCATAAAAAAATGGATTAACCGCGCATCTTTTTCCCGCCTCACTCGTTTACCTCAGTGTAAAGCCCCATCATTCAACACTGAGGTAAACAGTCCATGTCAAAAATTGAGATCTTTGAAGCCGCAGGCTGCTGTGCGACCAGCAGCGTCGTGGTCAGCGATGAAGCCGTCAAATGGAACGCCAGCGCCGAATGGGCGAAAAAGCATGGTGTGAATATTCAGCGTTACAGCTTGGCAAAGAACCCGCAGCAGTTCCTGAATACGCCCGTCATCAGGGCCTTCCTGAACACGTCAGGAATGGAGTCCCTTCCCGCTACCCTGCTTGACGGCCAGCTGGTGATGGCGGGCAAGCTCCCGTCCCGGGAAGATATCGCCCGCTGGGCCGGTATTTCCCTCACGCAGGACTGGAATGAAGACAGCACGCAGCCGCGCTGCTGCAGCATTCCCCGTATGCCTTAATCCCGGAGGAGCTCAACAATGACGATGCCATTTTTACAGAATATCCCCCCGTTTATCTTCTTCACCGGCAAAGGCGGCGTGGGGAAAACCTCTCTGGCCTGCGCGACGGCGGTATGGCTGGCTGACCAGGGCCGGAGAACGCTTCTGGTCAGTACCGATCCGGCCTCCAATGTCGGTCAGGTCTTCAGCCAGACTGTGGGCCACCGGATCACTGGTATCCGCACCGTGGAAAACCTTGCGGCAATGGAAGTTGACCCGATGGCGGCCGCGCAGGCTTACCGCGATCGCGTGCTCGATCCTGTTCGTGAACTGATGCCTGCCGATGTCATCAGCAACATTGAAGAACAGCTTTCCGGTTCATGTACCACGGAGATCGCGGCGTTTGATGAATTTACCGCGCTGCTGACCAGTCATGAACTGCGCGAAAAATATGATCATATCGTCTTTGATACTGCACCAACCGGACACACCATCCGTATGCTTGAGCTGCCGGGCGCCTGGAGCGGGTACCTCGATGCACATCCTGATGCTGCGGCGAACCTCGGCCCTCTGGTGGGGCTGGAGAAACAACAGGACCAGTACGCTGACGCAGTGAAAGCCCTCTCTGATACGGCACTCACGCGACTGGTTCTGGTTGCCCGCGCACAGGCGTCGACCCTGAAAGAGGTCTCCCATACCCACGAGGAGCTGTCGGCTATCGGTCTGCAGCATCAGCACCTTGCCATCAATGGCGTGCTGCCTCCCTTTGCCGGTGAACAGGATCCGCTGGCGCACAGTATTCTGGCGCGGGAGGAACGGGCCTTACGGGCCATGCCTGAAAACCTCGCGCATCTTCCCCGGTCGATGCTGTATCTGAAGCCTTTTAATCTGGTTGGTCTGGAAGCCCTGAGGGCGCTGTTTACAGAGAGCACACTTGTTCTGCCGGATCCGGGAGCCACGCTCACGACGGTCGATTTACCGGAGCTTGCCTCCCTGGTGGAGGACCTCAGCCGAGCGGGAAAAGGGCTGGTCATGACGATGGGAAAAGGGGGCGTGGGGAAAACCACGGTGGCGGCTGCGGTCGCGGTCTCGCTGGCCAGACGCGGTCATAAAGTCCACCTGACCACCTCCGATCCGGCAGCCACCTGTCTTACACCCTGGATGGCTCGCTGCCAGGCCTTCAGGTCAGCCGTATCGATCCAAAAGCAGAGACTGAGCGCTATCGTCGCTTTGTGCTGGAAAATCAGGGAAAAGGTCTGGATGAAGAGGGACTGGCGGTACTGGAGGAAGATCTCCGTTCCCCCTGCACCGAAGAGATTGCCGTGTTTCAGGCATTCTCCCGGATCATCAAAGAGGCCAACGACCATTTTGTCATTATAGACACTGCGCCCACCGGGCATACGCTGCTGTTGCTGGATGCAACCGGGGCCTATCACCGGGAAATGGTGCGCCAGATGGGGCAGGCTCACGATCACGTGATAACGCCAATGATGCAGCTGCAGGATCCGGAGAAGACCAGAGTCATTATCGTGACGCTTGCCGAAACCACGCCGGTACTGGAAGCGGCCGGGCTGCAGCAGGACTTACGCCGGGCCGGGATTGAACCCTGGGCGTGGGTCATCAATAACAGCCTCGCGGCCGCGAAGCCGTCCTCCCCGTTCCTGGTCACCCGTGCCCGTCGCGAACTGCCGCTGATCGACGACGTTGCCGGGCATTATGCACAGCGCATTGCCCTGACGCCACTGCTGAAGGACGACCCGGTAGGCGTGGACCTGCTGGCTGAAATGGCGGGCTGACAGGTGGGGCGACGCCCTACCTCCACTTAAAACATTTCCTTATACAGGTCATAAGATGAAGCGCTTAATCTGCCGTCGCGAATTCCGGTAGTGTGTCAGTCAACGTCACAGGAGTCATACAATGCACATTATCAATGCTGAAGAGCAGCACATTCCCGCCATACGGCGCATTTACGCCCATCATGTCCTGCACGGCACAGGCAGCTTCGAGACGGAACCCCCGGACACGCAGGAAATGCTTGCCCGGGTGAAAAATGTTCAGTCACGTGGATTTCCCTGGTATATCGCCCTGCAGGGGGAGACGGTCATCGGCTACTGTTATCTCTCCCGCTACCGCGAACGCCATGCCTACCGGTTTACGGTTGAAAATTCGGTGTACATCGATCCGGCTTATCAGCGGCAGGGGGGCGGAAAAGCCTTACTCGATCATGCCTTAACATGGGCCCGGTCTCAGGGATACCGCCAGATGATAGCGGTTGTGGGGGACAGTGCGAACGTCGCGTCTGTAGCGCTGCATCTTCGCGCCGGATTTACTGAAATCGGCACGCTGAAGGACATCGGTTTCAAGCATGGCCGCTGGCTGGACACGGTGTTGCTGCAGCGTCAGCTGGGAAAAGGGAGCTGTACGCTGCCGGACAGTCCGGTACCCGGACGCTGAGGCAGGAGAAAGGGGGCATCGCCCCCTTTCGGTTATTTCAGCCGTTTCCCTGCCTCATCTACTACTTTCTCGCCGTCTTCCTTAGCAAATGCGCCTTTTTGCGCATCCGGAAGAATATCCAGTACCACTTCGGAAGGGCGGCACAGACGCGTTCCCAACGGTGTCACCACAATCGGACGGTTAATCAGGATCGGATGCTGAAGCATAAAATCGATTAACTGATCGTCAGTAAACTTATCTTCCTCAAGCCCCAGTTCTTCATAAGGCTCGACGTTTTTGCGCAGCAAAGCCCGGACTGAAATGCCCATATCTGCAATGAGTTTGACCAGCTCATCGCGTGACGGTGGATTTTCAAGGTAATGAATAACGGTCGGTTCATTACCACTGTTGCGGATCATCTCCAGCGTATTACGCGACGTGCCGCAGGCCGGGTTGTGATAAATGGTGATGTTGCTCATATCAGTATCTCATTACAAAGTGAAAGAGAGACGTAGCGCCAGCGCTGCCAGCGTTACAAACAGCACAGGCAGAGTCATGACGATCCCGGTGCGGAAATAGTATCCCCAGGTGATGGTCATATTCTTCTGTGAAAGGACATGCAGCCAGAGCAGCGTTGCCAGGCTACCAATAGGTGTAATTTTAGGTCCCAGATCGCAGCCAATCACGTTGGCGTAGATCATCGCTTCTTTGATAACGCCTGTTGCGGTGCTTCCATCGATAGAAAGAGCGCCAACCAGCACGGTAGGCATGTTGTTCATGATGGAAGACAGGAAAGCCGTCAGGAAGCCAGTACCCAGCGTTGCAGCCCAGAGTCCTTTATCCGCAAGTACATTCAGCACACCTGAAAGGTATTCGGTTAGCCCGGCGTTGCGCAGACCGTAGACCACCAGGTACATCCCCAATGAGAAGATGACGATCTGCCATGGCGCACCGCGCAGCACTTTGCCAGTTTTAATGGCATGGCCTCGTTTAGCTACTGCAAACAGGATCACAGCTCCAACAGCCGCAATCGCGCTAACGGGAATACCAAGCGGCTCAAGGACAAAGAACCCAACCAGCAGAAGTATTAAAACTATCCAGCCGGTTCTGAAGGTTGCCAGATCTTTAATCGCTTTTGCCGGTGCTTTCAGAAGAGCCAGGTCGTAAGTCGGTGGGATATCCTTGCGGAAGAACAAATGCAGCATAACCAACGTGGCAACAATGGCTGCAATATCCACCGGCACCATTACCGACGCATACTCGGTGAAGCCCAGTCCAAAGAAGTCTGCAGAAACGATGTTAACCAGGTTGGACACGATAAGCGGCAGGCTGGCTGTATCGGCAATAAACCCGGCAGCCATGACGAATGCCAGTGTCGTGCCTTTGCTGAACCCTAATGCCAGCAGCATGGCGATGACTATCGGCGTCAGAATAAGTGCCGCACCATCGTTGGCAAACAGTGCCGCCACCGCTGCACCAAGCAGAACGATATACGTAAAGAGCAAACGGCCACGACCGTTACCCCAGCGCGAAACATGCAATGCCGCCCATTCGAAAAAGCCGGACTCATCAAGCAGCAGGCTGATAATAATCACGGCAATAAAGGTCGCCGTCGCGTTCCAGACGATATTCCACACCACCGGAATATCGCCCACATGCACAACGCCAGATATCAGAGCCAGTCCCGCGCCCAGCATTGCACTCCAGCCGATCCCTAATCCCTTTGGTTGCCAGATAACCAAAACAATGGTCAGGACAAAAATAGCGCCTGCCAGTAACATAAAACCTCCTGACAGGGCGACTTTGTCGCCCTGTAGATGTCAAAAAATTAACTCATCAACTCTCTGAGCTTTTCAATACCGGCGGGCTCTGACGCCAGCACCGGAACAAGCGCTATACGGTCAGCATGCTGATTCTTAACAGCCTCAATCTGAGGCAGTTCCTGTTGAGCACGCTGACAAAGCAACGGAGAACGCGTATCCGCAATGGAAAGGCTGTTATTGATAATCCAGCCCCACGGATGAATCCCCGCTCTTTCAAGGTCAGCCTGCAGGTTTGCCGCTTCCAGCACCGGTGTGGTTTCAGGAAGCGTAACCAGCAGAACTTTGGTTCTATCCGGGTCCTGAAGCTGCATCATGGGGGTAGTAAAATGACCTTTACTCCCCATTTTTTTGGCAATCTCTCGGTGATAAGCCCCGGTCGCATCCAGCAACAGCAGCGTGTGTCCGGTAGGGGCGGTATCCATGACAACAAAGCGCTTACCCGCTTCACGAATCACACGGGAGAAGGCCTGAAACACGGCAATTTCTTCAGTACAGGGAGAGCGTAAATCCTCTTCCAGTAACCGTTTCCCTGCTTCGTCCAGATCTCTTCCCTTCGTCTCAAGAACATGCTGGCGATAGCGTTCGGTTTCATCGTGAGGGTTGATGCGGCTGACCTGCAGGTTTTTGAGGCTGCCGTTCAGCGTTGTACTCAGGTGCGCAGCAGGATCAGAGGTCGTGAGATGCACGTCAAATCCCATGTCGGCCAGCCTGACGGCGATGGCGGCAGCCATCGTGGTTTTCCCTACACCACCTTTGCCCATCAGCATAATCAGGCCGTGTTCACTGCGAGCGATATCATCGACCAGGCCAGAGAGTGATAAGTTTTCAGGCGTGTACAGGATGTTCGTTACCGGGAGCGGTAATGCCTCAGAACGGGTAGCCAGCAGTCCCTTCAATGCTGAAACACCAACCATATTGACTGGCTGGAGTAACAGGGTATCTGTCGGTAGCTCAGATAAACCGGCAGGAAGATTTGCCAGTGCCTCCTGCTCACGTTGCCATATCGCCGCGGCCAGGGCGTCATGTTCAGCTTCGGCTTCAGGCAGCACACCATTAATCACCAGATATTGATTTTTCAGGCCAATCTCAGCCAGTTCCTCATGAGTGCGGGCGACTTCCTGCAGCGTAGAATTTTGCAGTCGTGCAACCAGAACCAAGCGGGTACGTTCAGGGTCGGATAACGCCTCTACCGCATGAGCATACTGCTCACGCTGCTTTTCCAGCCCGGCCATCGGGCCAAGACAGGAGGCACCATCTGGATTGCTTTCAATAAAGCTACTCCAGGCACCAGGAAGCTGGAGAAGGCGAATCGTGTGGCCCGTCGGCGCGGTATCAAAAATGATGTGATCGAAACGGGTCAGCAGGGAAGCGTCTGTCAATAAGCCGGTGAACTCATCAAACGCCGCAATCTCAGTGGTGCAGGCTCCTGAAAGCTGCTCGCTGATACTGTTAACAACGTCATCAGGCAGAAGACCTTTGATAGGATCAACGATTCTGGCCCGATATTGCCGGGCGGCTTCCTGCGGGTCAATCTCCAGAGCAGAAAGCCCAGGAACTGCTGTCACAGGGCGAATCGTGTTACCGATAGCCAGATCGAATACCTGACCGACATTGGAGGCCGGGTCGGTACTGACCAGCAAAACCCGCTTACCCTGTTCGGCAAGGTGGATAGCCGTCGCGCAGGAAATGGAAGTTTTTCCTACACCACCCTTGCCAGTAAAAAACAGGTAAGGCGGGATATTCTGTAATAATTTCATATGTCCTCCTGACATATTCAGCAACAGGAAGTATTACCACCACAGCAACTGGTGGGAGCTAACCCTACCTTCTCCAGCGGAATACCGAACCAGCGAGCCAGCTCAGCGCGTTTTGGGTATCGCCCAGCCATCACCGTTTCGCCGTCCAGCAACAGCAGCGGAAGCCCTTCTGCGCCGGATGCATCGAGGAAGGCTTTCGCTTTCTCATTGTGAACAAAGCTCATGGGCTGCTGCGCCAGGTTGTAACGTTCAACCTGTACGCCACGTCCTTTCAGCCACTGCATATCAGCAGAAAAATCAACCAGAACCTGATCGACATCTGAACCACATACACCGGTACTGCAGCACATTGCCGGGTCAAACACCGTTAACGTCTTCATTCTGAATACCTCATACATTCGAAAAAACACATATGTTCAGGCAAATTTTTTAGATGCAAACAGCCTTACCGCTACCAGAGCAGTTTGCCGATGCCAGCTTACGGGCGATGGCCTGTACGTCGTCCTGTTGGCTTAACCAGGCCTGCTCAATCACCTGAGCAGCCCAGGAAGGAATATGCGGGGATAAGCGATAATGAACCCATTTCCCCTGCTTGCGATCCAGCAATAGACCGCTTTCCCGGAGCATTGCCAGATGACGGGAGATCTTGGGCTGGGACTCATCCAGCGCCGTGCAGAAATCGCAGACGCACAGTTCTCCCAGCTCCCTGAGCAGCAGGACAATACCCAGACGGGTTTCATCGGACAGGTTTTTGAAAAGCTTAAGGGCTGTAAGGGGCATTATTCCTCCTGTTCGGTTGCGTAAAGCATACGCCCGAAGACAAAAAAAACAACCATATATTCGGAAAATCGAATGTGTGAAAGTGTCAGATGACGCTGTCACGCTGGTATACGTCCATTACTTTCCGGGGAAAATACATGTGTGTTACAGAGATCCGACTTAGCCAGAAATCGGATCTGCGCGGCGGGAAACCGGTAAGTGATATGATAATTAAGTCACACTCACAAAATCATACTTGATATGATATTTATCATTAACCGCATAATAATATCTGATATGATGTTTAAATGATGAATAACAAATCATATATAATATGATTTATCTTCTTTAATCACATAATCAGACGGAGCGTGCAGGATGGATGAGAAAGTATTCTTTCACCTGAGTTATGAAACCATGCTTGGCGACACGGAAGATTTTATTAACGCGTGTCTTGAACGGGCAAACCGTGCGGACTGCAATGATGCCGATGCGGAGATTGCCCGGGCACGCAGCGCGATCGAACTCTGGTACCACCTGGCGATGGCGGGCCGTGCCCCGGAAGACGTCGCCGACAGGGACCATCTGCGCCTCACCGGAATGCTCCTGCGCGCTCCCACAGCAGAACAACGTTCATGGCAGCAGTAACAACCTCCCGCAGGCCGTCGCCGCTGCAGCGACGGGTACTGATTGTGCTGGCCGCCCTCGATGCGAAACGTCCGGGGCCGGTGGCGACGCGGGATATCGAGCGGGTGCTGGAGCAGGGCGGGGACGCCCCGGTGTACGGACCGAACCTGCGCGCCTCCTGCCGGCGCATGGAAGCCGCGGGCTGGCTGCGCACCCTGCGCGCGCCGAACCTGCAGCTGGCCGTCGAGCTGACGGAGGCCGGTCGCGGCATTGCAGAACCGCTCTTCCAGGCAGAACGCGAGGCTGAAACGGCACGACAACGACTGACCGACGTCCGGCGTCTGCCGTTACGCCAGACGGCTGCCGGTGACGCGGTGGAGCTGCAGCTGGGTGACGGCCATTACACCATCAGGGAAGCGGCCTACGTGATCCGTCTGGACGGTACCACCTGCCTGCAGCTGACGGATGCCGGCGGCATACGCCGGATAAAAGAGGGCGATCCCCTGCAGGTGGCCAGCTGGTATCAGGCCTGTTTTGATGCAGGCCTGCCGGTCATCGTTCAGGTGAATGAGAGCCGGGACTGATCGCCACCACACAAGGAACAGGAGCATAAAATGAAAGTCACTGAACCCGGACTGAATACGCTGATCGATAACCTGAACACCCTGATTTGTGAGGACAGCCTGCTCACGCGCCAGGAGCGTGAAACCCTGGTGCGGGCCGTGGCGGCCATCGGCGCCATGAAAGCACGCGTCAGCATGAAAAAAGGCGAAGCGCCGACCGTTGCCAGACGGGAAAAAAGGGAGAAAAAAGACCGCCAGCCTGATCCGCGTTTTCCGCGAGCCGGTCATCCCTGGCAGGAAGACGAAAAAACCTTACTGAGTGATGCGCTTGAACCGGTCCCGGATGAAGAGATCGGTACGCATCTTTTCTGGCTTTCCGAGAAACTGGGCAGAACGCCTTTCAGTGTTGCTTTCCAGATCGCGGCAATCAGGGAGCTGCAGGACGGCTGGGAGGAGCAGTTCAGGGAGATTTCGGATAAAATTCGCTTGTCCGGCCTGAGCATCAGTGATTATCTGAAGCAGAACGGCACGGGCCATAACGCCTGAAGAAATTTGCGTTACAGAAAAATTATATAACTGAGGGGCAGTGATGAAAACAGCGATATGGGTGGTGGTGTATTTCACGATGTGTTTTCTGCTTTTCACAGGCTGGATTTTCGCCTTTGCGCAGTATGCGCCCTATAACGGGCAGGAACACGCGTTTTCTCTGACGTATCTGCTTAATTTATTTTTTCTTCATGTAGTGATGGTACCTTACTACGAGTTTTTTCAGACTGAAATATACAGCAATGTATTAATGAGTCTGGCAGATGAATCCGGTCAGATGATACGTTTTCATCACGTGGTACCTGTTCTAGGGATATATAGTCTGTCCGCACTCTTAACTTTTGTAGGTTACATCATATATGCAAAATGGTTCACTCATAACCGGCTGAAAGGAAATCTTCTTCCAAAATGAAATTACCGGGACACCTCAGGATATAAAAAACCAATGACGAAACAGGAATGGATTTTAAGACTACGCCGCTGTACATCTAAGGAAACTCTGGAAAGGATAATAGAAAAAAATAAATATTCCCTGACGGATGACGAACTTGAGCACTTTAATGCCGCAGTGGATCACCGGCTGGCGGAAATGGCAATGGGGAAGTTTTATGATAAAATTCCTGCAGGCGTCTGGAAATATGTTAAATAAAACAGCCAGCATCAGTCTGTTCGCAGTTATCTCACCTGGAGCGCAATCATGAATATGATATTTGAACTGATTGGATTGTTACTTGTAGTCGGATGCGCATTCTTCACCACTTTTTTCTTAGCCGCAGTAGCAGGCACTATGGTAGTTATTTTTGGGTGGGGAATTTCTATTGTCACCCCGAAGTTGGTTACCTGTACTAATGATTGCATCACTACTGTTTTTGATGCCAAACCCTTTGGCTGGCTTCTGATTGTGTTTTCATTAACCATGATGTTCTTTATTATCAGAGGTATGATTAAACGTTAGATTGCCTTTAGTGTGTAGTTAAATCATCATCATAACAGCGTTAATCTGAAACTGATATTGCCGGAGGGGATCATCATGACGGGAAGAGGCATTAACACAGTACGTATCGGCGATGAAGTGAAGCACATCACCGAGCTCGATGCACTAACACTCATGCATGAATGGTCAAAGCTTAAAAAAGAAAATGCAGACCTGTATGACTATAACGGTCAGGTTAACCGGGGGTGGCGCGGCTTTATTCTTCGCATGATGGGTATCCATTTGCCTGATAACGACCGTGTTCGTCTTCAGGGCATTAATGCCAGAAAAGACTCCATCTATCCAGAATGAAGCCACGCCTGCAGCGATAATGAGCTGACTATTGCAGAAGATCAGCCATCATCTTTCATTAAATGTATGATATTTAACATAAAACGCATTATCGGTACTTTGAAGTGTATAGCATTTGCTATACGTTCGTGTTGTGTTATTCTTGTATATCAATTGCTATACAAGAGAGGTGTGTATGAAATCAGATGTTCAACTCAACCTAAGAGCTAAAGAGTCTCAGAGAGCACTCATCGATGCTGCTGCAGAGATCCTTCATAAATCGCGAACCGACTTTATCCTGGAGATGGCCTGCAAGGCTGCGGAGAATGTGATCCTTGATCGCCGTGTTTTCAATTTTAACGACGAACAGTATGCAGAGTTCATCGATATGCTCGATGCACCAGTCGAGGATGAGCCCGCCATTAATAAACTACTGGCAAGGAAACCTCAGTGGGACGTATAACCACGCCCGAGCCGTTATCCAGCTCTCATCAGCTGGCTGAGTTCGTCAGTGGAGAGACAGTCCTCGATGAATGGCTAAAACAGAGAGGTTTAAAAAATCAAGCTCTTGGCGCTGCCCGAACGTTCGTTGTTTGCAAGACGGGTACGAAGCAAGTAGCTGGTTTTTACTCTTTGGCCACCGGTAGCGTTAACCATACGGAAGCGACAGGTAGTCTTCGGCGTAACATGCCAGATCCTATACCGGTGATTATACTCGCTCGCCTGGCGGTAGATGTCTCATTGCACGGAAAAGGGGTTGGCGCCGATTTACTCCACGATGCAGTTCTACGGTGTTATCGCGTAGCTGAGAACATTGGGGTTCGTGCGATAATGGTTCATGCGCTTACTGAAGAAGCCAAAGGTTTCTATGCTCACCATGGATTTAAGGCATCACAAACTCATGAGAGGACTCTGTTTCTAAAGCTTCCATGACTGGTTGCTGGA
Organism: Klebsiella sp. CB_Kp196; assembly: GCF_040061575.1. NCBI lineage: Bacteria > Pseudomonadati > Pseudomonadota > Gammaproteobacteria > Enterobacterales > Enterobacteriaceae > Klebsiella > Klebsiella sp. CB_Kp196. The sequence continues at coordinate 145 of NZ_JBEAFH010000069.1, read as the reverse complement.
ATGGGAAAGTAGCTGGTTACCGTCTTAACATATTGATTTTTATGTTATTTATTTTAATATTTAACATAATCTTTGTTATGCGCACCTGTATTGTAATGGCTCAATAGTAATGTCCGCCTGTGGCTCAATTCAGATGTCCGCGCTA
>NZ_JBEAFH010000068.1:0-41782 GCF_040061575.1 Klebsiella sp. CB_Kp196 | reverse complement strand
AGTGAAACGCCGTAGCGCCGATGGTAGTGTGGGGTCTCCCCATGTGAGAGTAGGGCATTGCCAGGCATCAAATAAGTGAAAAGCCCATCCGTCAGGATGGGCTTTTTGCGTTTGTGCTGCGGCGAAAATACCCATTTATACCAGACCTGGCAATGACAATTTGCCCATTTGATCTTATCTAAAGGATCGTTTCCCGAGCTTCAGCTGCCGGTATTGCAGTTTAAGCATTGTGGAGCTTACCTTCGGGGAAAAGCAGTGCCGGAGCTCGCTCCGGCACCTGTCATGGCAGAGAAAAGAAAGGAATTAACGAGTCAACGCCACGATGCCGAGCGTCAGGCCAGCGACGGCAGCTGCGCCCCCGGCAATCGCGCCGGCGGTTTCCCAGTTATCCTGGGTCGTTCCTTTCATACAGGTATTGGTGTGCACTAATCTGCCTTCAGAATCATAGACCGGTACACACGGAGAGTCATGTGCACAGCCGGCGAGTAGCGTTGCCAGCAATGCCACTAGAATAACTTTATTCATGATATTACCTCTAAATAATCCGCTTCGCTGTATTGGAGAACCCATACCTGCGCGGAACGGTTTATTTTATCATCAGCAATATGGGGTGCCGCTAGAGTAAATAATCTCAATTTATGAGTAACGTAAATATCATGAAGAAAACCAGATAACTATGGGGAAATAATGTGTATTGGTTACCGCAGCAATAAATATATTTAATATCATCAGGATAGTTATCGAAACGCAGACGAAAAAAAGGCACCTGAAAGGTGCCTTTAGAAAAACATATTTACTCTGCGTGTTTCGTAAAGCGGCGTCTTACCACGACGAAGAAGACAGGAACAAAGAAGATCGCCAGTAATGTTGCCGTCAGCATTCCGCCCATAACGCCGGTACCGACCGCGTTTTGGGCGCCGCTGCCGGCTCCATGGCTAATAACCAGAGGCAGAACCCCGAGGATAAAGGCCAGCGAAGTCATCAGGATAGGGCGTAAACGCATACGCGATGCTTCAAGTGTGGCTTCGATAATTCCTTTGCCTTCTTTATCCATCAGGTCTTTCGCAAACTCCACGATAAGAATCGCGTTTTTCGCAGAGAGGCCGATAGTTGTTAATAAGCCCACCTGGAAATAAACGTCATTATTAAGCCCGCGTAACGACGCCGCCAGTAATGCACCAACTACCCCTAATGGAACGACGAGCATGACGGAGAAGGGAATAGACCAACTTTCATAAAGCGCCGCAAGACACAGAAAGACAACAATAAGCGAAATGGCGTAGAGCGCGGGCGCCTGATTACCGGATAAACGTTCTTGATAGGACATTCCCGTCCAGTCGTAACCAATACCGGCAGGAAGCTTGCTGGCTAACTGCTCCATTAAAATCATCGCATCGCCGGTACTTTTCCCCGGAGCAGCTTCACCCAAAACTTCCATAGAGGGTAAGCCATTATAGCGCTCCAGGCGCGGTGAACCATAAACCCAGCGTGAGGTGACAAAGGCGGAGAACGGAACCATTTCGCCATTCGCGCTGCGGACGTACATATTATTGATATCGCTCGGCAGCATACGGAATTTTGCATCGGCCTGAACGTAGACTTTTTTCACTCGTCCATGGTCAATAAAGTCGTTGACGTAGTAACCCCCTAGCGCCGCGGAAATGGTTTCATTGATATCGGATAGCGAAATCCCCAGAGCCTGAGCTTTCTCCTGATCAACATCCAGCTTAAATTGCGGCGTGTCTTCGAGCCCGTTGGGGCGAACGCGTACCAGCTGGTCAGGATGCTCTCTCACCATACCCAGAAGTTGATTACGGGCCAGGGTTAACGCGCTATGGCCAAGGTTACCCTGATCGATAAGCTCAAAGTCAAAACCGGTCGCCGTACCCAGCTCGATAATTGCCGGCAGATTGAAAGGAAAGACCATAGCATCTTTAATCTGACTGAAGGCAACGGTCGCACGTTTGATGATTGCCTCAACGCCATTCTCTGCGCCACTGCGTTCTTCCCATGGCTTCAGGCTGACAAACGCCATACCGGAGTTTTGACCCTGACCGCTAAAGCTAAAGCCGTTAACGGTAAAGACGCTTTCAACATTCGCCTTCTCTTTATGCAGATAGTAATCGGTAACCGTATCAAGAACCTTTTGCGTGCGTTCCTGCGTTGCGCCTGAAGGAAGCTGGATCATGGTCATAAATACCCCCTGATCCTCATCCGGCAAGAAGGAGGTGGGCAGGCGCATAAACAGGACGGCCATACCCACAACGATCAGCAAATAGATGATCAGGTAGCGTCCGGTACAGCGCAGGATCCCGCTGACGCTGTTAGTGTAGTGGTTCACGCTACGATCGAATTTCGCATTAAACCAGCCAAAAAATCCTTTTTTCTCATGATGATCGGCTGATGCAGGTTTCAGTAATGTGGCACAAAGCGCAGGGGTCAGGATCAGCGCGACCAGTACGGACAGCGCCATGGCGGAGACGATGGTGATAGAAAATTGCCGATAGATCGCCCCCGTAGAGCCGCCAAAGAAGGCCATCGGGACAAACACTGCCGATAGCACCATGGCAATGCCGACCAGCGCCCCCTGAATTTGCGACATTGATTTTTCCGTCGCTTCTTTGGGGGGAAGCTTCTCTTCTACCATGACGCGTTCGACGTTTTCCACCACCACGATAGCATCGTCGACCAGAAGGCCTATTGCCAGCACCATGCCAAACATCGTTAGCGTATTGATGGAGTAACCGAACATCGCCAGTACGGCAAAGGTCCCGAGCAGGACGACCGGAACCGCAATGGTGGGGATCAGCGTGGCCCGGATATTCTGTAAGAACAGATACATCACCAGGAAGACGAGGATAATCGCTTCAAACAGCGTCTTCACAACCTCATGAATAGAGATTTTCACAAACGGCGTAGTGTCGTAGGGATAGACGACCTTCATCCCCTGCGGGAAGTACGGCTGCAGTTCGGCAAGCTTCGCTTTAATCGCGGCGGCGGTATCAAGGGCATTGGCGCCGGTAGCGAGCTTAATTCCCAGTCCTGAAGCCGGTTTTCCATTGATTTTTGCGACAACGTTGTAGTTTTCACCTCCCAGCTCAATACGTGCCACATCTTTCAGGTGCACCACTGAGCCATCCGCGTTCACGCGCAAAGTCACTTTGCCAAACTCTGCCGGATCTTTCAGTCGCGTCTGAGCAATAATGGATGCATTTAGCTGCTGGCCTTTAAGGGCCGGCGTACCGCCAAGCTGGCCTGCTGCAATCTGATCGTTCTGTACCTGCAGTTGGTTAATGACGTCGACAGGCGTGAGGTTGTACTTATTCAGGAGATTACCGTCCAGCCAGACGCGCATGGCATACTGCGCGCCGAAGAGCTGTACATCGCCGACGCCGTTAAGGCGGCTGATGGTATCTTTGACGTTCGATGCAACGTAGTCGGATATATCATCCTGAGTGGTGCTCGTGTTATCGGAGATGAATCCGGCAACCATCAGGAAACTACTGCTTGATTTCTCGACGCTAATCCCCTGCTGCTGTACTTCCTGAGGAAGAAGCGGCGTCGCCAGCTGCAGTTTATTCTGCACCTGAACTTGCGCAATATCCGGATCCGTACCTGATTTAAAGGTCAGGGTGATGGTAACGCCGCCTGCGGAATCGCTGGTTGAGGACATGTACATCAGATTATCGATACCGTTCATGTTCTGTTCGATAACCTGAGTCACCGTATCCTGAACGGTTTGTGCGTCCGCACCTGGATAGGTTGCGGAGATGGCCACCGCTGGCGGCGCGATAGTCGGGTATTGTGCAATCGGTAGCTGCATAATTGCGAGGCCACCGGCAATCATCATGATGATCGCCAGCACCCAGGCGAAGACCGGTCGATGGATAAAAAACTTAGACATAGGGATTCGTACCTTATTGCGCGACGGACGTCGCGGTATCCTCTTCGGCCTTCACGGTGACGCCGGGACGTACTTTCTGCAGACCGCTGACGATAACCTTTTCACCGGCTTTCAGACCGCTCGTGATTAACCACTTATCGCCAATCGCCTGTGAGGCTGTGACGGCTCGTGTTTCCACCTGGTTTTTATCATTAACGAGCATCACGCTGGCATCGCCGCGCGGCGTTCGGGTGACTCCCTGCTGAGGAACGAGAATGGCATCCGGTGAAACGCCCTCATCAATGCGGGCGCGAACAAACATCCCTGGCAGCAGAGCGTGCTGTGGGTTGGGGAAGATGGCGCGAAGCGTAATAGAGCCGGTGCTCTCATCTACCGTGACGTCAGAGAACTGCAGCGTGCCCTGAAGCGCATAAGGTTTTCCGTTTTCCATAATCAACTGCACGCTTTTGGTGCCACTGCCGTGCTGCAGGCTTTCCTGTTTCAGGCGCATGAAATCATTACTGGATTCAGTGACATCCACATAAATGGGATCGAGCTGCTGTACCGTCGCCATCGCGTCAGCCTGACCATTTGTCACCAGGGCACCTTCGGTCACGCTGGATTTGCCGATGCGGCCGCTGATTGGCGACGTCACTTTTGTGTACGCCAGGTTAATACGCGCGCTTTCCACGGCTGCCTTTGCGGCAATAACATCGGCATCGGCCTGGCGCGCGGTCGCCACCGCCTGATCGTATTCTTGCTGGCTGATATATTTTGTGCCGAGAAGAGGCGCGTAGCGTTTTACCGTTAAGTGGGCGATAGCCGCCGCGGCTTCTGCTTTCGCTTCATCACCTTTTGTGCTGTTGTAAGCCGCCTGATAGGTCGCCGGATCGATTTGATAAAGAGACTGTCCAGCGGTGACATCGCTACCTTCGACAAAGTTACGTTGCAGGATAATTCCGCTGACCTGCGGGCGGACTTCCGCGACGCGGTAGGCTGATGTGCGGCCAGGTAGCTCCGTGGTGACGGACAGCGGCGCGCTGTGTACGACATAAACGGAGACCTGAGGTATCTGCGCATGCGGTTGCCGATCGCCTGAATTATCGCAACCGCTGAGCAGGATGGCCGGGATGATAAGGCTGGATAAAAGTGTAACCCTGACATGAGGTGTCATTGCTGTTCCTTATAGATTATGAGCCAGGCATGGCCACGAATCTGTGCAAGAAATAATGAATTAAAATGCGGTTTGTTATCCTACAAATAAAAAACGATGGATGTAAGACATAGTTATTTTTTAGCCATCAGCAAGGCACGTAAAAACAAAATATCAGGAATAATGTTTTTAGAATGAACTTAAATTAAAATTTGCTTACATTGATATTTAATATATGAATATATTTATCTTAATTATTCTTGCGGTGTATTTATTGGAGAGCGTTTGAGATTTAACTCATCTGTATTTTTGCTAAACAATATTGATTGTCAGATGTTAGGTTTATAGGTATCCAGTGATTTCCCCACACTCTCAATCTGGCGTTGAGTGGAGCACCGTATGCCCAGAAGAACGAAAGAAGATGCGTTAAAGACGCGGCAGCTTCTGATTGAGTCTGCCATTCAGCAGTTTGCCTTACGTGGCGTGACCAGCACGACCTTAGCCGATATCGCTGATGCTGCTGGCGTGACGCGCGGAGCGGTGTACTGGCACTTTGCAAGCAAAGCTGAGCTATTTAATGAAATGTGGCAACAGCAGCTGCCGCTACGCGACCTGCTTCAGCATGAATTTAACCTTAAAGACGATCAGGATCCGCTCAGCACGCTACGAGAGAAATTTATTATTGGCTTACAATATATCGCCAATAATCCCCGTCAACGTGCCTTAATGCAAATTCTGTATCAGAAGTGTGAGTTTTCCAGCGACATGATGCCGGAAGCTGAGATTCGCAAGAGAATTGGTTTTAGCTATCCGATTATTCGCAGCATTTTGCAGCTCTGTATTCGTAACGGATTATTGCCAGCGGAAACCAATGTTGAAATTTCATTAATTGTATTACACAGCGCATTTACCGGTATTATTAAAAACTGGCTGGTGGAGCCCGGGCAATTCGATCTGTATCGCCAGGCACCCGCCCTGGTTGATAATATTATGTCAATCCTTTGCGGGGCTAATGGGCGGCAGACGATAGCCAGCCATTAAAATTCATGTAATAAAAAAGGCGCTTCCCCATGCCGAAGAGCGCCTTTTATATCAAACATTTAACTGATTAGTATCAGTTCATGCCGTATTTTTTCAATTTTTTACGCAGAGTACCACGGTTGATGCCCATCATCAGAGCAGCACGGGTCTGGTTACCGCGGGTGTATTGCATCACCATGTCCAACAGGGGCTGTTCTACTTCAGCCAGTACCAGCTCATACAGGTCATTAACATCCTGACCGTTCAGTTGAGCAAAATAGTTCTTCAGTGCCTGTTTAACCGAGTCACGCAGGGGCTTTTGAGTTACCTGATCCTGAGAGTTAACGGTAGAAACGGTCAGTACGTCAGAATTTACGCGTTGTTCGAACATAGTTCTGTCAGCTCTTTATTTCTATTACGCAAAATTTTCGAAGTATGCCTCCAACGCCTCCAGCTGTTCGCTGGAATCTTCTATGGCGTTGAATGTGCGCCGAAACTGGTCATCTGGAGCGTGTTCCTGCAGATACCAGGATACGTGTTTGCGTGCGATTCGGTACCCTTTTGCCTGGCCATAAAAGCCATGCAGTTCCCGAACGTGTGCACAAAGCAAGCGCTTAACCTCTGCCAACGGCAGCGGCGGCAGCAGCTCTCCAGTGTCCAGATAGTGCTGGATTTCCCGAAAGATCCAGGGTCTTCCCTGAGCTGCACGGCCTATCATAAGGGCATCTGCCCCCGTATAGTCGAGCACAGCTCTGGCTTTAAGCGGGTCAGTAATGTCACCATTCGCGATAACCGGAATGGAAACTTTCTGCTTAACTGCCCGAATACTGTCGTACTCAGCATCTCCGTTAAACAAACAGGCGCGCGTGCGTCCGTGAATAGTCAGAGCCTGAATGCCACATTCTTCAGCCAGTTGGGCAATTTCTACACAGTTACGGTGTTCCGGTTCCCAACCGGTGCGAATCTTGAGAGTTACGGGAACGTCCACTGCTTTGACGACCGCCGTCAGGATAGACTTCACCTGCTCGGGGTACTGCAAGAGGGCTGAACCTGCAAGCTTTCGATTCACTTTTTTAGCCGGGCATCCCATATTGATATCAATAATTTGGGCGCCGCTTTCCACGTTAATACGGGCGGCTGCAGCCATCTCTTCCGGTACGCTACCGGCGATTTGCACGGTACGAATACCGGGCTCATCAACGTGCACCATCCGTAAGCGTGACTTGTCGCTCTCCCAAACCTGCGGGTTGGAGGACATCATCTCGGATACGGTCAATCCTGCTCCCATCTCGTAACACAACGTGCGGAATGGCCTGTCAGTAATGCCAGCCATAGGCGCTGCGATGAGTCGATTCCTGAGCTGGTAGTGTCCGATGCGCATGAGTTAAGAAATGACCATACTGTGACTGCAAGGCGGCGTATATTACGCATTTTTTGCACGAGATGAAAGGCCAAACTTTGAGCAATCCTCTGCGGTGGATCAAAGAATCGCCTTGCAGGTCAGTGTGCATGAATAATTAGCTATATAAATCATTGCATTAAAAACATGTGATGAATTTATCTACACATATAATTTTGTCTAACTTCTCATTTTTTCTTCCCGGCACAGGGAACGGGCAAGATAATCTGCTGAAGAAATCAGCAAATTACCTTGGCTTTATGTGAGTTGGCTCTCATTTCAGAACATGATCGTGAAGCACAGCTGATGTTTATTCTATGACCACGCGACCATTCAGCGGCTGTATCGGACGATTGTTATCGTGATGCATAGCGTGGCTAAATTTTGCCAGCTGCGCTGATGAAAGTGTCAGGGGATGTTTAAGCACAATCCAGGTTACCCCCTCGGAGCAAGGCGGCGTGGTCAGGGAGCCGCTGAAACGCCAGTATGTCTTGTCTGCGGGAAGAAGGGCGTTGAGATCCATTTGGGTGACGATTTTAGCCGTCTGATCGGCTTTCTCGGGCATGGTGGCCCACAGTTTGTTCAGTTCGCTATTTTCCGCGCCCTGGTCGAACATCACCGCCACGACGGCAACGGCGCCTTGAGCGCTTTTATGTACCAGATGCATCTCCATCGCATAGTGCTTACCGTGAACGGTGTTTTCGCTCGGGGCATGAAAATGGAACTGCTGAAGGGTAAATGGCGTACCGTCAATCGTAACGGTATCCGCTGTTGTGGTCTTTAACCCCGCCTGGATAGTGTGACCATTGTTGATGAGCGTAATGGGGCCATCGATGTAGTGCGTATCCAGCGGTGAAAGGTGTGTCTTAAACGTGGTATCGATGTTGATAGGGGATTGATTCATGCCATTTTGACAGGTTTTGTACTCCTCATTGAGCGCCCCCCAGTGTTCCGGCGAACCTTCGCCTTCATAGCTCCAGTGGGAAGCGAAAACCGTCACGGGCATCATGCTTAACGCCAATAATGCCGCCTTGCCTAAAGATGTTTTCATATCATTCGTCCAATGAATAAATTTATGATTTTATTGGTAACTACAATACGTTACCGCATCATCTTATTCTCATTGAGCGAATGATTTTGTACAGAAAGCGCGAAAAGCGGTGGCCTGCGATGAGGCCACAGGGAGATTACTTTTTATAACCGGTGATCCGGCACCACTCCTCTTTCTCCACGACGGGATCGAGGTTAAAGAGATCGGCGTACGCTTCACAAACGCTTTCCGCCTGGCTGGCAAGGATGCCGGAAAGCCCCAGCAGACCGCCTGTAACCGGCAGCACGCTGATAAGCGGAGCCAGTTCGCGTAATGGGCCTGCCAGAATGTTTGCGACCACCACATCGGCTTTCATCGCCTCTGGCTGATCTTTAGGCAGATAGAGTTCCAGGCGTTCAGAAACCCCGTTACGCTCGGCATTATCGCGGCTGGCCTGAATGGCCTGCGGGTCGATATCAATACCGATAGCTTTCGCGGCGCCCAGCTTTAATGCCGCAATGGCCAGAATGCCTGAGCCGCAGCCAAAATCGATAATCGTTTTGCCCGCGAGATCGAGGCCATCCAGCCACTGCAGGCACATTGCCGTGGTGGGATGCGTACCGGTACCAAACGCCAGGCCCGGGTCGAGCATCACGTTAACGGCGTTTTCATCCGGCACATCGCGCCAGCTCGGGCAGATCCACAGGCGTTTACCGAAGCACATAGGGTGGAAGTTATCCATCCATTCGCGCTCCCAGTCCTTGTCTTCCAGTTGTTCGATTTTATGCACGAAACCGGCGCCCAGCAGCGGATTCTGCTCCAGCATCGCGATCGCTTCTTTCATATCGGTCTCGGCGTCAAACAGGCCGATAACGTCAGTATCGCCCCACAGACGGGTTTCGCCCGGCAGAGGTTCGAATACCGGCGTGTCGTGCGTATCCTGGAAAGTAATGGAAACGGAACCCGCTTCCATTAACGCATCGCTCAGCTCTTCCGCGTTCGCGCCGGTAGTGTTCAGTTTCAGTTGGATCCATGGCATGGCAAAACTCTTTATTTATCAGTAGTCAATACGGCGGCTTGCGGGGCGGAGGTACCGAACCGGTTTCCGACCAGGAAAGCCAATAAGCTTAACAGCAACGCGGGCACTATCGGATGGAAGCCCAGGTACTGCAGATTAAAAGTGGCGAGTATGGCATAGAGTACGCCGCCGACGATCATCGCGCTCAACGCCCCTTTCGCGTTCGCGCGTTCCCAGTACAGGCCCAGCACCAGCGGCCATAAGAACACGGCCTCCAGGCCACCGAACGCCAGCAGGTTGAGCCAGATAATCATCTCAGGCGGACGCCAGGCTGCCAGCAGCAGTAAAGCGCCCAGCAGCAAGGTGATCGTTGCCGACATCCGCTTCAACCGGGCTTCATTTGTTATCTGCTCGGGGCGCAGATTCAGATACAGATCTTTAATGATCGTAGCGGAACTTTGCAGCAGCTGGGCGTTGATCGTCGACATAATGGCGGCCATCGGCGCGGCGAGGAAGATCCCGGCGGCAAAGGGCGGCAAGACTTTCACCATGAGCGTCGGGATGACCAGATCCGGCACCGTCAGATCCGGGATCACCGCCCGGCCTAACGCACCCGCAAGATGCATCCCAAACATCAGGATCGCCACCACGATGGTGCCAATGATAATTCCCCGGTGCACCGCTTTGCTGTCTTTATAGGAGATGCAGCGAACGGCGGTGTGCGGGAGGCCAATCACCCCGAAGCAGACCAGCACCCAGAAGGAGGTCATAAAGGTGGGGGAAAGAATGTCATCAGCCCCCTGCGGGGAAACCAGCTTAGGATCGATGGTTTGCAGGGTTTCTACCGCATTATGTAGCCCGCCCGCCGCATGAACGACGCCAACCAGCAGGACGATAGTGCCGACCAGCATCACCATTCCCTGGAGCGTGTCGTTGAGGACGCTGGCACGAAAACCGCCGAACGCGGTATAGAGCGCGATACTCACGCCAAAAATCAGCAGACCGGTTTCGTAGGGAATACCCGCTGCGGTTTCCAGCAACCGCGCCCCGCCGATGAACTGCACCGTCATTGCCCCGACAAACGCCACCAGAAGGCTCAGGCTCGCGAGCCAGACCAGCAGACGGCTTTGGTAGCGGGCAAAGAGCATATCGTTCAGGGTTACGGCATTATAGCGGCGCGCCAGAATGGCGAATTTCTTACCCAAAATCCCCAAAGAAAGCCAGATCGCCGGAAGTTGGATCATCGCCAGAAGCACCCAGCCGAGGCCATATTTATAGGCCGCGCCGGGGCCGCCTATAAACGAACTGGCGCTGATATAGGTAGCGGTAAGCGTCATGGCTAATACAATGCCGCCCATCGAGCGGCTGCCGAGAAAATATTCGTTCAGGAAGGAACCCGTTGCGCGCTTACGCATTGCATAGATGGAGAGAGCAAACACCACCAGCAGGTAGGCGATAAGCGGCAGTATGACTTCAAGCTGCATCGTCATCCTCCAGAGGAATATCGCGATAGATAACTTTTACCATCGCCCAGCACAGCAGAATAAACACCAGCGGTACCAGCAGGCAGGCCATTTCGAACCAGTGCGGTAGGCCGGTTAGGCCAATACCGACGCCCGGCAGATAGGCGGCAGCCAGCCAGGCCGCAAGATAGAGAAGGGTTAGCCACAGCGCCCAGCGCGCCTCTTTATGGGCCTGAACAAAGCGTTTGTCCATTTTTTGTCCCTTGAGGATAAAGAAAGCGGGGATTGTACCGCATGGAAAAGAGGAGAGGAGAGAAAAAGAAAAAAGGCCGGATTATCCGGCCTTTTGCAGCGATGGCAGAATTACTTCTCCTGCAATCCGAGTTTTTTCTCCAGATAGTGGATATTGGTGCCACCATTCTGGAAATGCTCGTCGTTCATGATGCGAATCTGCAGATCAACGTTGGTTTTGATGCCATCGATAATCAGCTCCTGCAGCGCATTTTTCATGCGGGCAATCGCGACATCACGGTTTTCGCCATAGCAGATCAGCTTACCGATCATTGAGTCATAGTACGGAGGCACGGTGTAGCCCGCGTAGATGTGAGACTCCCAGCGCACGCCAAAACCGCCCGGCGCGTGGAAGCGGGTAATTTTACCCGGGCTCGGCAGGAAGGTGTTCGGGTCTTCGGCGTTGATACGGCATTCCACCGCATGGCCTTTAACCACAACTTCTTCCTGCTTGATGGACAGCGGCTGGCCGGCTGCGATGCGCAGCTGCTCTTTAATCAGGTCGACGCCGGTGATCATTTCGGTTACCGGGTGTTCAACCTGAATACGGGTGTTCATTTCGATGAAATAGAACTCGCCGTTTTCGAACAGGAACTCAAAAGTACCCGCGCCGCGATAGCCGATATCGACGCACGCTTTGGAGCAACGCTCGCCGATATAGCGACGCAGTTCCGGCGTAATGCCCGGCGCTGGCGCCTCTTCGACCACTTTCTGGTGACGACGCTGCATGGAGCAGTCGCGCTCAGCCAGATAGATAGCGTTACCCTGACCGTCAGCCAGTACCTGGATCTCGATGTGACGAGGATTCTCCAGGTATTTCTCCATATACACCATGTCGTTGTTAAACGCGGCTTTGGCTTCCGCTTTGGTCATGGAGATGGATTGCGCCAGCTCAGCATCGCTGCGCACAACGCGCATACCGCGACCGCCGCCGCCGCCGGAGGCTTTGATAATCACCGGGTAGCCAATGCGTTTTGCATGGGCGCGGTTAACGTCCATATCTTCGCCCAGCGGGCCATCAGAGCCCGGTACGGTCGGAACGCCCGCTTTCTTCATCGCGGTGATCGCAGACACTTTGTCGCCCATCAGGCGGATTGTGTCAGCTTTCGGGCCGATAAAGATAAAGCCGGAACGCTCAACCTGCTCAGCGAAGTTTGCGTTTTCGGACAAAAATCCGTAACCCGGGTGAATAGCCACCGCGCCGGTGATTTCAGCAGCGCTGATAATCGCCGGGATATTGAGGTAGCTTTTTACGGACGGAGCCGGGCCGATACAGACCGTCTCATCCGCTAACAATACGTGTTTTAAATCGCGATCCGCCGTTGAGTGCACAGCAACGGTCTTGATGCCCAGTTCTTTACAGGCACGCAGGATACGCAATGCAATCTCGCCGCGGTTGGCGATAACAATTTTATCCAGCATGTTCGCCTCGTTATTCGATGACGACCAGTGGCTCGTCAAATTCTACCGGTTGACCACTTTCGACCAGAATGGCTTTCACCACGCCGGATTTATCGGCTTCGATCTGGTTCATCATTTTCATGGCTTCAACGATGCACAGGGTATCGCCCGCGTTAACTTTCTGACCGATTTCGATGAAGGCTTTCGCGTCCGGGCTCGGGGTGCGGTAGAAAGTACCAACCATTGGGGAACGTACGATGTGGCCACTGATTTCCGCTGCCGCAGGGGCTTCCATTGCTGGCGTTGCCGCAGAGGCGACTGCGTTAGACAGCGCTGGCTGTTGCTGCATCATCGGTGCGGCGTAAGCCTGTTGCATCACCGGGAAACCTGCGTTTGGCGCGGCACGGCTGATGCGTACAGACTCTTCGCCTTCAGAAATTTCCAGTTCGGAGATGCCTGATTCTTCAACCAGCTCGATCAGTTTTTTAATCTTACGAATATCCATGAGTGGGTTCCGTACTCTTTGTTTAGTGTGATTGTGACAGGCGTGTTAGCACCGTCTGTAAAGCATATGAATTACTGCTGTTGCAAGACGCCGCGCTTCTTCAGAAGCCGACAGGTTAAGCCTCCGATGCTCGAAAGCAAAAAGCGAAACTTATCGGCCAATATGCGGCTATCTTCTGCCATTCTCGGGTAAAAAACAAAATATACCTTCGATGCGCGATTGTCACCTTTTCGGGACTCAAAAAGCCCGTCAGGAAAACCAAAGTCGCACATTATAACGATTTCGTAGCATTTGGCAGCTAAATACTGGTCTTATCAGGGAAGATTATCAACCGCTATCGTGTAAAGAGTGGCGGTTGATAAAAGAACTGCGGGAAACTGCACATATCCGGAATTAGCGCCACCACTGGCGGAACTTCTTATATCGCCATGCTAAAAGCAGGATCGCCAGCAGCGCATAAATGAGCGGTTGGGGGGATAAAATCTTCACCGACCATAGGTAGTGAATGGGGGCGAGGATCGCGACAACATAGACGAAGTTATGCAATGTTTGCCAGCGACGACCCAATCTTCGCTGCATCGCTTGCGTTGACGTCGCCGCCAGCGCCAGCAGAATCAGCCAGCTGATTAACCCCAGCGTCAGATAAGGGCGGGTGAGGACTTCTGTACCCAATAGCGCCAGATTGTTAATCCCAAGTTCGAGCAGCGTATAGCTGGTCAAATGCAGCGTAGCCCAGGCAAAGCACCATAAACCAAGTAAGCGCCGGGTGCGTATCAATAACGGCTGTTTAGCGTAGCGCGCCAGCGGCGAAACAAGCAAGGTAGCCAGCAGGAATTTAAGAGCCATCCTACCGGTAAAGTGCTGGATATCCTTTGCCGGGTCGGCGCTGAAATACCCCTGATGTCCGGCCCAGAAGAGCCAGACAAAAGGCAAAAATCCGGCCAGATGGAGAAACACTTTCAGCCAGGTAATCTGCTTTACAGTCAGGCGCACTAGTAATTCTCCCGCAAATTCAGGCCCCGGTAGAGCGAAGCCACTTCGTCAGCATAGCCGTTGAAGAGCAGTGTTGGCTGGCGTTTGACGTCGAGTACGCCGCCTGCGCCGATAAAGCGCTCAGTTGCCTGCGACCAGCGGGGGTGATCGACATGCGGATTGACGTTGGCGTAGAAGCCATACTCCTCAGGTCCGGCGAGGTTCCAGGTCGTGGGGGGACGTTCACGCGTCAGCTCGATACTGACGATAGACTTAATCCCTTTGAAACCGTACTTCCAGGGCACGGTGAGTCGGACCGGCGCACCGTTTTGCGGAGGCAGCGCTTTGCCATACACGCCTACGCTAAGCAGCGTCAGAGGATGCATGGCCTCGTCGAGCCGCAGCCCTTCGACATAGGGATACGCCAGCCCGCCGCCGATAAAACGGTCTTTTTGACCCGGCATCTGCTCAGGCGCATAAAGCGTTTTAAACGCGACGTAGCGCGCATTGCTGGTGGGCTCGACCAGCGATAACAATTTATGCAGCGGGAAGCCGACCCAGGGAATCACCATCGACCAGGCTTCGACGCAGCGCATCCGGTAAATTCGCTCTTCCAGCGGAAATCGGCTGGTCAGGTCGTCATGATCGAGCGTAAGGGGTTTTGCCACTTCGCCGCCAATCGTCAGCGTCCAGGGATCAGTGCGCAGGCTTCCGGCATTGGCCGCCGGATCGGCTTTATCCAGGCCGAACTCATAAAAGTTGTTGTAGCCTGATACCTTATCTTCCGGCGTGAGCGTGAGAGTGTTTTGCCATTGCGCCGGTTTATCGAACGTCAGCGCTTTACCTGCCGGCGCCGGCGGGCGGTCGTTGCCTTTAAACCAATCCAGCAGGTCAGCTTGCGCGGAGGGTGAGAGGGAAAGGGCGGTGGCGCTAATTCCCAACATTTTCAGGATCTGGCGACGCTGCAGCATAAAAACGGATTCTGCCGTTACGTCGGCTTCCGTCAGTTTTTTGGATTTCATGGCATCCTCCGTCGTGCGTTTTTCTTAGCATGACGGAGGCGGAGCGTTATTGCGAATATGTCACGAAAAATTGCAGATTAGGCGATTTTAACCAGCGTGCGCCCCTGAATCTTATTGGTCATGATCTTATCGGCAAATTCAGGGGCTTCGGCGAGGGAGATTTCCGTCGCGCTTTGCGCATAGAAGGATTCCGGCAGATCGCGCACCAGACGCTGCCAGGCCTCGGCCCGGCGCGCGGCTGGCGTCATTACCGAATCAACGCCCTGCAGGCGCACGTTACGCAGAATAAACGGCATCACGGTCGTGGGCAGGGCAAAGCCGCCTGCCAGACCGCAGGCCGCCACGCAGCCGCCGTAGTTCATCTGCGCCAGCACTTTTGCCAGCACCTTATCGCCAACGGTATCAACGGCACCGGCCCACAGCTGTTTTTCCAGCGGGCGGGTTTCGGCGAACTCATCGCGGCTAAGAATGCGCTGCGCGCCGAGGTTTTTAAGATATTCATGGGTGCTTTCGCGCCCGGAAACCGCCGCCACCTTGTACCCGAGATGATGCAGCAAAGCGACCGCGGTGCTGCCGACGCCGCCGCTGGCCCCGGTGACCACGACTTCGCCATCTTCCGGACTAACCCCGGCGTCTTCCAGCGCCATCACGCACAGCATCGCGGTGAAACCAGCGGTCCCAATGACCATGGCTTTACGACCATCCAGGCCTTGCGGCATCGCCACCAGCCAGTCGCCTTTAACGCGAGCGCGCTCCGCCAGTCCGCCCCAGTGGTTTTCCCCCACGCCCCATCCGGTCAGCAGGACTTGCTGGCCGGCGTGGAAACGCGGATCCTCGCTGCTGTGGACAAAACCAGCAAAATCGATGCCAGGAATCATCGGAAAGTTGCGGATAATTTTTCCTTTACCGGTGATGGCCAGCGCATCTTTATAGTTAAGGCTGGACCAGTGGATATCCACTGTCACATCCCCCTGCGGCAGCTGGCTGGCGTCAATGGTTTGCACCGAAGAGAGAGTTTTGCCATCCTGCTGTTCTAAGATTAAAGCCTGCATGCGCCGGTCCTCATAGGTTGGATGATTGGAAAATTTTTTCTGCAGACTATACTCGCTAACGGCATTATTACACCGATGTAACGCAATAAATTGCCAGATGCGCCAGCTTTGATAGTATGCGTCGCTCTTTAGAAAGTTAGTGCTTACTTTAGTTTAGGCGCCAGCACAGGAGCCCGGATGTTTATCGGGTAGTCATTCACACGCGGAGTTAACACAGGGATGCGATTAACGACGAAATTCTCAGCGTTTGTCACGTTACTCACCAGCCTGACGATCTTTGTCACGCTGATTGGCGCTTCGCTGAGTTTTTACAACGGCATTCAGCTAAAAATGACCAACCGCGTTCAGGCGGTGGCGACCATGCTGGATAACCGTCTGGTCTCTATGTCTTTTGACCAGATTGAACCGCAGATGGATGAGCTGATGACGCCGATCGACGCGACGCGCGTTGACTTTCAGCTTAATGGCAAATCGGTCTATAGCCATTCCCGCACCGATAACTATCGTCCTTTAGGTAGCAGCAATCAGTTTCGCGATATCACGGTACCGTCGCTCAAGCAGCCCGGTATGGCAATCCATCTGGTGTACCTGGATCCGATGGCCAATTACTTCCGTTCACTGCACATCACCGCGCCGCTCTCCATCGCCATTGGTTTTATGGTGCTGATTATCTTTTTTTCCGTACGCTGGATCCGTCGCCAGCTGGCGGGCCAGGAGCTACTGGAACTCCGCACTGCGCGTATTCTTAATGGCGAACGCGGACCGCAGGTGCGAGGGTCGGTACACGAGTGGCCAGCGAATACCAGTAGCGCGCTGGATATGCTGCTATCCGAACTTCAGTTCGCCAGCGATCAGCGAAGCCGTATGGATACTCTGATCCGTTCCTATGTCGCGCAGGATTCAAAAACCGGGCTGAGTAACCGATTATTTTTTGATAATCAGCTGTCGACGCTGCTTGAAGATCAGGAGAAAGTGGGGTCATACGGCATCGTAATGATGATCCGCCTGCCGGATTTCGACCTGCTGCGCGATAACTGGGGACGCGCAGCGACCGAAGAGCACTACTTTACGCTGATCAATATGCTTTCCACTTTTATTATGCGCTACCCTGGCGCACTGCTGGCTCGCTACCACCGCAGCGATTTTGCCGTCCTGCTTCCGCATCGCACGTTGAAAGAGGCGGACAGCATTGCCGGGTTACTCCTGAAAGCCATGGATGCCCTGCCGCCGACGCGAATTCTCGATCGTGACGATATGATGCATATCGGGATCTGCGCTTTCCGCAGCGGACAAACGGCGGCCCAGGTAATGGAGCATGCGGAAGCGGCCACGCGTAATGCGGTGCTGCAGGGCAGCAACAGCTGGGCCGTCTATGACGATTCTCTGCCGGAGAAAGGGCGTGGCAACGTGCGCTGGCGTACGCTTATCGAGCAAATGCTTAGCCGCGGCGGCCCGCGACTTTACCAGAAACCCGCCGTCACTCGTGATGGTCGCGTACATCATCGTGAGCTAATGTGCCGTCTTTATGATGGTAAGGAAGAGGTGATTGCGGCCGAATATATGCCGATGGTGCTGCAGTTTGGCCTGGCGGAGGAGTATGACCGTTTGCAAATTACGCGATTGCTGCCGTTTTTAGGCTTTTGGCCGGAAGAAAACCTCGCGCTGCAGGTGACGGTCGAGTCCTTGATCCGCCCTCGATTCCAGCGCTGGCTGCGCGATACTTTGATGCAATGCGAAAAATCGCACCGTCGACGTATTATTTTTGAACTTGCAGAGGCGGATGTTTGTCAATATATCGGCCGCCTGCAGCCGGTTATGCGGTTGGTTAACGCTTTAGGTATTCGAATTGCCGTGGTTCAGGCCGGTTTGACGCTGGTTGGAACCAGCTGGATCAAGCAGCTCGATGTTGAAGTGATTAAGCTGCATTCGGGGTTATCGCGCAATATAGAAAAACGCAGTGAAAATCAGCTGCTGGTGCAGAGCCTGGTAGAAGCCTGTAAAGGAATGCCGGTTCAGGTTTTCGCAACCGGCGTACTCAGCCGAAGCGAGTGGCAGGTGCTGTCTCAATGCGGTGTTACCGGTGGCCAGGGGGAATTTTTTGCCGCCTCACAGCCACTTGACACAAATGTGAAAAAATATTCGCAAAGATACTCTGTTTGATCTGCCGTTTAGCGTGATTTCACGTAGAATAATGCGCGCCATAGTGATGGGGGTGTGCTTGTCTACCTGCCGGATTGTCGCAATGTAAATGCCAGTGAATGACCTTTGACAGGTTGCAGATTCAAGCGCGGAGCGCTGCTGAAGATTTCTGCGTTGGACGGACTCAGTCAAATTTGTAACAAAGGTAACGAACTGCACTAATTTTCACCGCAGCAGATGATTTTTGCGCCTTGTCGCTGCTGCGCGTGGTTGGTAAAGTAAGCGGATTTTGTTTTCCGCCCCAGCTTTCAGGATTATCCCTTAGTATGTTAAAAAAATTTCGTGGCATGTTTTCCAATGACCTGTCCATTGACCTGGGTACCGCGAATACCCTGATTTATGTAAAAGGACAAGGCATCGTATTGAATGAGCCTTCCGTTGTGGCCATTCGTCAGGATCGTGCCGGATCGCCGAAAAGCGTCGCCGCTGTGGGTCATGAAGCGAAGCAGATGCTTGGGCGTACACCGGGCAACATTGCAGCTATTCGCCCAATGAAAGACGGCGTTATCGCCGACTTCTTCGTTACCGAAAAAATGCTCCAGCACTTTATTAAACAGGTGCACAGCAATAGCTTTATGCGTCCGAGCCCGCGCGTGCTGGTCTGCGTGCCGGTTGGTGCGACCCAGGTTGAACGTCGCGCGATTCGTGAGTCCGCACAGGGCGCTGGCGCCCGTGAAGTCTTCCTGATTGAAGAGCCGATGGCGGCTGCGATCGGCGCAGGCCTGCCGGTCTCCGAAGCAACCGGTTCAATGGTTGTGGACATCGGCGGCGGTACCACTGAAGTGGCGGTCATCTCCCTTAACGGCGTGGTTTACTCCTCTTCTGTCCGTATCGGCGGCGACCGTTTTGACGAAGCCGTCATTAATTATGTCCGTCGTAACTATGGCTCCCTGATTGGCGAAGCGACCGCAGAACGCATTAAGCACGAAATCGGCTCCGCTTATCCGGGTGATGAAGTCCGCGAAATCGAAGTTCGCGGGCGTAACCTTGCTGAAGGCGTTCCGCGCGGCTTTACTCTGAACTCCAATGAAATCCTCGAAGCGCTGCAGGAACCGTTGACCGGTATCGTCAGCGCGGTGATGGTCGCGCTGGAACAGTGCCCACCGGAGCTGGCTTCCGATATCTCCGAACGCGGGATGGTTCTGACCGGCGGCGGTGCTCTGCTTCGCAACCTTGACCGTCTGTTAATGGAAGAGACAGGAATCCCTGTCGTAGTTGCAGAAGATCCACTGACCTGCGTCGCTCGTGGCGGCGGTAAGGCACTGGAAATGATCGATATGCACGGCGGCGACTTGTTCAGCGAAGAGTAGTCAGCCTGAGATCCGGGTAGCTGGCCTACGGCTGCCCCGATCTTAACTGACACGAGAATACGCATAGCCTATGAAGCCAATTTTTAGCCGTGGCCCGTCGCTACAGATTCGCCTTATTCTGGCGGTTTTGGTGGCGCTTGGCGTGATAATCGCCGACAGCCGCCTGGGTACGTTCAGCCAAATTCGAACGTACATGGATACAGCCGTCAGCCCTTTCTACTTTGTCTCTAATGGTCCCCGGGAACTGCTGGATAGCGTTTCGCAAACGCTGGCCACCCGCGATCAGCTCGAACTGGAAAATCGCGCGCTGCGTCAGGAGTTGCTGCTCAAGAACAGCGACTTACTGATGCTGGGTCAGTACAAACAGGAGAACGCGCGTCTACGCGAGCTGCTGGGCTCTCCGCTGCGCCAGGACGAGCAAAAAATGGTGACCCAGGTCATCTCAACGGTTAACGACCCCTATAGCGATCAGGTGGTTATCGATAAAGGCAGCGTTAACGGCGTCTACGAAGGCCAGCCGGTTATCAGTGATAAAGGCGTTGTGGGTCAGGTGGTCGCGGTCGCGAAGCTGACCAGCCGCGTGCTGCTGATTTGCGATGCCACGCATGCGTTACCGATTCAGGTACTGCGTAACGATATTCGCGTCATTGCCGCAGGCAACGGTTGTACTGACGATTTACAGCTGGAACATCTGCCGGCCAATACCGATATTCGCGTCGGCGACGTGCTGGTCACTTCGGGTCTCGGCGGCCGCTTCCCTGAAGGGTATCCGGTCGGGGTGGTTTCGTCCGTTAAGCTGGATACGCAGCGTGCGTATACGGTGATTCAGGCGCGTCCGACTGCCGGTCTGCAGCGCTTGCGTTATCTGCTGCTGCTGTGGGGAGCCGATCGCAACGGCGCGAATCCGATGACGCCGGAAGAGGTTCATCGCGTAGCGAATGAACGCCTGATGCAGATGATGCCGCAGGTTCTGCCTGCGCCGGATGCGATGGGGCCGCAGATGCCCGCGCCGGCAACCGGTATGCCACAGCAGCCTCTGCCAGCAGGAGGGCAATAGTGGCAAGTTACCGTAGCCAGGGACGCTGGGTTATCTGGCTCTCGTTTCTTATCGCACTATTGCTGCAGATTATGCCCTGGCCGGCGGACATTAGCGTCTACCGGCCAAACTGGGTATTGCTTATCCTGTTGTACTGGATCCTCGCGCTCCCCCACCGGGTTAACGTTGGCACAGGCTTTGTGATGGGCGCGATCCTCGATCTCATCAGCGGGTCGACGCTTGGCGTTCGCGCACTATCATTAAGTATTGTGGCTTATCTGGTTGCGCTGAAGTATCAACTGTTCCGCAACCTGGCGCTTTGGCAACAGGCGCTGGTGGTGGTCATGTTATCCCTCTCCGTGGATATCATTGTTTTCTGGGCAGAGTTTTTAGTGATCAACGTCTCTTTCCGTCCGGAAGTGTTCTGGAGTAGTGTAGTAAACGGTGTGCTCTGGCCATGGATTTTCCTGCTGATGCGTAAAGTGCGTCAGCAGTTTGCGGTGCAATAAGGTTGATATGACGACTCTGTATCTTGCTTCAGGTTCTCCGCGTCGGCAGGAACTGCTGACACAGCTTGGCCTCGCTTTTGAGCGCGTGGTTCCCGGTATTGAGGAACAGCGGCGCCCGCAGGAGAGCGCCCAGCAGTATGTGGTCCGGCTGGCGCGCGAAAAGGCCCAGGTTGGCGTCGCGCTGGCACCGCGCGATCTCCCGGTTTTAGGCGCGGATACCATTGTCATCCTTAACGGTGAAGTGCTGGAAAAACCGCGCGATGGCGGGCACGCCGCCGAGATGCTACGCATGCTTTCCGGAAAGACTCATCAGGTGATGACCGCCGTGGCGCTGGCTGATAAGCGGCAGACGCTGGATTGCCTGGTGGTCACGGAGGTCACTTTCCGCGTGCTCTCAGGGCAGGATATCGCCGATTATGTCGCCAGCGGCGAACCTTTAGATAAAGCAGGTGCATACGGTATTCAGGGGTTGGGTGGCTGTTTCGTCAGGAAGATAAATGGCAGCTATCACGCCGTCGTTGGCTTACCGCTGGTGGAAACGTATGAGTTGCTAAGTAACTTTAACTCACTGCGTGAAGAAAAGGGATAAAGATGACTGCTGAATTATTAGTTAACGTAACGCCATCAGAAACGCGCGTCGCTTACATTGATGGCGGTATTCTTCAGGAAATTCATATTGAGCGTGAAGCGCGACGCGGAATAGTAGGCAATATCTACAAGGGTCGTGTCAGTCGGGTGCTGCCGGGAATGCAGGCGGCTTTTGTAGATATTGGCCTGGATAAGGCCGCGTTTCTGCACGCTTCCGATATTATGCCGCACACCGAGTGCGTGGCGGGCGAAGAGCAAAAGCAGTTCGCCGTCCGCGATATCTCAGAGCTGGTGCGTCAGGGGCAGGATTTAATGGTGCAGGTGGTGAAAGATCCCCTCGGCACCAAAGGCGCCCGCCTGACCACCGATATCACCATTCCCTCTCGCTATCTGGTCTTTATGCCCGGCGCTTCGCACGTCGGCGTCTCTCAGCGTATTGAAAGCGAAGCGGAACGTGAACGCCTGAAAAAAGTGGTCTCTGAATACTGTGACGAGCAGGGCGGATTCATTATCCGTACCGCGGCGGAAGGCGTTCATGAGCAGGAGATGGCAGCAGATGCCGCCTATCTCAAGCGCGTCTGGACAAAAGTGATGGAACGCAAAAAGCGCCAGCAGACCCGATATCAAATGTACGGCGAACTGGCGCTGGCGCAGCGCGTGCTGCGTGATTTCGCCGATGCGCATCTTGACCGGATTCGCGTTGACTCTCGTCTGACTTACGAATCGCTGCTGGAGTTTACCGCCGAATATATTCCGGAGATGACCAGCAAGCTGGAGCACTACAGCGGCCGTCAGCCGATTTTCGATCTCTTTGACGTGGAAAATGAAATCCAGCGCGCTCTGGAACGCAAAGTTGAGCTGAAATCAGGTGGTTATCTGATCATTGACCAAACGGAAGCGATGACCACCGTTGATATCAACACCGGGGCA
The DNA here is from genome assembly GCF_040061575.1 of Klebsiella sp. CB_Kp196. Classification (NCBI taxonomy): domain Bacteria; kingdom Pseudomonadati; phylum Pseudomonadota; class Gammaproteobacteria; order Enterobacterales; family Enterobacteriaceae; genus Klebsiella; species Klebsiella sp. CB_Kp196. The sequence goes on along the minus strand of NZ_JBEAFH010000068.1, from coordinate 19,001 downwards.
TTCGTCGGTCACCGTAATCTTGACGATACTATCTTTAATACCAATATTGAGGCGACCCAGGCGATTGCCCGCCAGCTGCGGCTGCGCAATCTCGGTGGGATTATCATCATCGATTTCATTGATATGAACAATGAAGATCACCGCCGTCGGGTGCTGCACTCTCTTGAGCAGGCGCTGAGCAAAGACCGGGTTAAAACCAGCATCAACGGCTTCTCCCAGCTTGGGCTGGTAGAGATGACCCGCAAGCGTACTCGCGAAAGCGTGGAGCATGTGCTGTGTAATGAGTGCCCTACCTGCCACGGTCGCGGTACGGTGAAAACGGTGGAAACGGTGTGCTATGAAATCATGCGCGAAATCGTGCGCGTGCACCATGCCTACGATTCCGACCGGTTCCTGGTCTATGCTTCTCCTGCGGTAGCGGAAACGCTGAAAGGGGAAGAGTCGCACGCGCTGGCAGAAGTCGAGATCTTTGTCGGTAAGCAGGTCAAAGTGCAAATTGAACCGCTCTATAATCAAGAGCAGTTTGATGTAGTAATGATGTAATCATCCGTTTTGCTTGCTGATGTCGGGATAAAGAGGCGGGCAAAAGGATGACGCGTAACAGGCTGACAAGGAGAGATGCGTGAGGCGACTGCCCGGGATATTACTGCTCACCGTGGCAACATTGATTGTTGTCGTCGCACTGCTGGTGAGCGGTCTGCGTCTCGTTCTGCCGCAGTTAAACAGCTGGCGTCCGCAGGTGCTGGAAAAAGTCTCCGCGATGGCCGGCGTACCGGTCGATGCTTCAAATATTGTCGCCAGCTGGCAGACTTTTGGCCCGACGCTTGATGTCCGCGATGTTAAGGCCGGCCTGAATGATGGCGGCCAGCTTTCCGCTAAACGCGTCACCCTGGCGCTCGACGTCTGGCAAAGCCTGCTTCATATGCGCTGGCAGTTTCGCGATCTGACCTTCTGGCAGCTGCAGGTTCATACCAATACCCCCATTCAAACGAATAATAGCGGTGAAGGGCTGAAAACCGACCGTATCAGCGATCTTTTCCTCCGCCAGTTCGATCACTTTATTCTTCGCGATAGCCATCTGAGCTTTCTGACCATCTCCGGCCAGCGTGCGGAGCTCACCATTCCGCAGCTTACCTGGCTGAACGGTAAAAATCGCCATCGCGCGGAGGGGCAGCTTAGTCTCAGCAGCCTGACCGGCCAGCACGGCGTGATGCAGGTGCGAATGGACCTGCGCGATGAAGACGGCCTGCTCAATAAGGGGCGCGTCTGGCTTCAGGCGGATGATATCGACGTTAAGCCGTGGCTTGGGCGCTGGATGCAGGACAACATCGCCCTGCAGAGCGCGCGGTTTAGCCTGGAAGGCTGGATGACTATCGACAAAGGCGATGTCGCCAGCGGCGATGTATGGCTTAAAAAAGGCGGCGCCAGCTGGCAGGGCGATAAAGAGAAGCACCATCTGTCGGTTGATAATCTGACGGCGCACATCTATCGCGATAATCAAAGCTGGGGCTTTCACATCCCTGATACGCGCATCTCGATGGATGACAAACCCTGGCCGCGCGGCGCGCTGTCGATGGCGTGGATCCCGGCTCAGGATGTGGGCGGAAAAAATGGTCAACGCAGCGATGAGCTGCGCATTCGCGCCAGCAACCTTAACCTTAGCGGTCTGACCGGGCTGCAGCCGATGGCGGATAAACTGGCTCCGTCGCTGGGCGAAATCTGGCGTACGACGCAGCCGGACGGCAAAATCAATCTTCTGGCGCTGGATATTCCGCTGCAAATGGCGGAAAAAACGCGCTTCCGGGCGGACTGGAGCGACATGTCCTGGAAGCAGTGGAAGCTGCTGCCAGGGGCTGAGCATTTCTCCGGCAACATTGCCGGGAGCGTAGAAAACGGTACTCTGCATGCCAGCATGACGCAGGCGAAAATGCCCTATGAAACGGTCTTTCGTGCGCCGCTGGAGATCGCCAAAGGCGATGCGACCCTCAGTTGGGTGAAGAATGACAAGGGTTTTATGCTCGATGGTCGCGATATTGACGTACAGGCTACCGGCGTTCGCGCTCGCGGTGGGTTCCGCTATCTGCAGCCGCAGGGCGACGAACCTTGGCTCGGTATTCTGGCCGGTATCAGTACCAACGATGGCGGACAGGCCTGGCGCTACTTCCCGGAAAATCTGATGGGCAAAGCGCTGGTGGATTACCTCAGCGGAGCCATTAAAGGCGGTCAGGCCACCGATGCTACGCTGGCTTATGGCGGTAACCCGCATCTTTTCCCGTACAAGCATAATGAGGGGCAATTCCAGGTCACGGTGCCGCTCAAGAACGCCACCTTTGCCTTTCAGCCTGACTGGCCCGCGCTTACCGGGCTTAATATCGACCTTAACTTTATCAATGATGGGCTATGGATGAAGGCCGATAAGGCGATGCTCGGCAATGTGACCGCCAGCAATCTCGATGCGGTGATTCCCGACTATTCGCGAGAAAAGCTGCTGATTGATGCCGACGTTAACGGCCCGGGTAAAGAGGTTGGCCCTTATTTTAACGAGACGCCGCTGAAAGAGACGCTGGGCGCGGCGCTGGATGAGCTCCAGCTGGACGGTAATGTTAGCGCTCGCTTACATCTTGATATCCCCCTGGATGGCGAGATGACCACCGCTAAAGGTGATGTCCGGTTGAACAATAACAGCTTGTTTATCAAGCCTATCGATACCACATTGCAGAACCTGAGCGGTAAATTCAGCTTTGTAAACGGCGACCTGAAAAGCGAACCGATGAGCGCGAGCTGGTTTAATCAGCCGCTGAATCTTGATTTCTCGACCACCGAAGGCGCGAAAGCATTTCTCGTGAACGTCGGGATGAACGCCAACTGGCAGCCTGCGCGTACCGGTTTATTGCCGAAATCCCTGGACGGCACCCTGAGCGGCAGCGTGCCCTGGGACGGAAAAGTCGCGATTGAGCTTCCGTATCGCGGTAGCGCGGCCTATAAGGTTGACCTCAACGCTGACCTGAAGAGTGTAAGTAGTCACTTACCTGCACCGTTAGATAAGCAGGCCGGGGAGCCGTTGCCGGTAAAAATTAAGGTCGATGGCGGCTTAAGCAGTTTTAATCTGGCCGGCTCCATGGGGGCGAAGAACCATATTAATAGCCGCTGGCTGCTGGGTCATAAGCTGACCCTGGACCGCGCTATTTTAACCACGGACAGTAAAGCCGTTTCTCCGCTTCCCGAGCAGCCAGGCGTGGAGCTGAATATGCCGCCGATGGATGGCGCGCAGTGGCTGGCGCTGTTCCAGGGCGGAGCGGCGAATGACGTCAGCAGTAATCTCGTCTTCCCGGAGCAGGTCACGCTGCGAACGCCAGCGTTAACGATGGCGGGGCAGAGCTGGAATAACGTTAGCCTTGTCTCCCGGCCCGATGCCGGGGGAACGAAGATCGAAGCCCAGGGGCGTGAAGTCAACGCAACCCTGACGATGCGGAAGAACGCCCCGTGGCTGGCGGCCATTCGCTATCTCTACTACAACCCAACGGCGGCGAAAAGCCGCGGTACAGAAAAAAGCAGCGCCCCGCTGGCCGATACCAACATTGATTTCCACGGCTGGCCGGACCTTCAGCTTCGCTGCGCCGAGTGCTGGCTGTGGGGGCAAAAATATGGCCGTATCGAAGGGGATTTTGATATTCGCGGCGATACCCTGACGCTGGCGAACGGACTGGTCGATACCGGTTTTGGCCGTCTGACGACCGATGGCGTATGGGTGAGCGCGCCGGCGGGCGTACGAACCTCTTTGAAAGGTAAGCTGCACGGCAATAAAACCGACGATTTCGTGAACTTCTTCGGCGTCTCCACGCCGGTAAAAGGTTCGTCGTTTGATATTGATTATGACCTGCACTGGCGTGCGCCGCCGTGGCAGCCCGACGTTGCCTCGCTTAACGGGATCCTCAAAAGCCGTCTTGGAAAAGGCGAATTTACCGACCTCAGCACCGGTCATGCCGGCCAGCTTCTGCGTTTGTTGAGCGTTGACGCGCTGCTGCGCAAGCTGCGCTTCGACTTTAGCGATACGTTCAGCGAAGGGTTCTACTTTGATTCCATTCGCAGTACGGCGTGGATTAAAGATGGCGTTCTGCATACCGACGATACGCTGGTCGATGGTCTGGAAGCGGATATCGCCATGAAGGGGTCGGTGGATCTCGTGCGTCGTCAGCTGGATATGCAGGCCGTGGTCGCGCCGGAGATTTCTGCGACCGTGGGCGTCGCCGCGGCCTTTGCCGTTAACCCGATTATCGGCGCCGCGGTCTTTGCTGCCAGTAAGGTACTGGGGCCGCTGTGGAACAAGGTCTCTATTTTGCGCTATCGCATCACCGGTCCTATCGATCAGCCGCAAATTAACGAAGTGCTGCGCCAGGCGCGGAGCGACAAAAAGCAATGATTTGACGATTGTGCGTAATTACCGCACTCTCAATAGATAGCCTTTTTTATTTCCGCCCCTGAGGCGGCAACAAACGAGTAGCAAAACGATGAGTCTGAACCTGGTAAGTGAACAATTACTGTCGGCAAACGGCCTGAATCATCAGGATCTGTTTACCATTCTTGGCCAGCTGGCCGAGCGCCGTCTGGATTACGGCGATCTCTATTTTCAGTCGAGCTATCACGAGTCCTGGGTTCTTGAAGACAGCATCATTAAAGATGGTTCGTACAATATCGACCAGGGCGTTGGCGTCCGCGCGGTGAGCGGGGAAAAAACCGGCTTTGCCTATGCTGACCAGATTAGTCGACTGGCGCTGGAACAGAGCGCACAGGCGGCCCGCACCATTGTACGCGACCATGGGGATGGTAAAGTGCATACCCTTGGCGGGGTGGAACATCGTTCCCTCTATACCAGCATCGATCCGCTGCAAAGTATGAGCCGGGAAGAGAAGCTGGATATTCTGCGCCGGGTAGATAAAACCGCCCGCGCGGCCGATAAGCGGGTGCAGGAAGTTTCCGCCAGCCTGACCGGCGTCTACGAGTTAATTCTTGTCGCCGCCACCGACGGCACGCTGGCGGCGGACGTTCGCCCGCTGGTTCGCCTTTCCGTCAGCGTGCTGGTGGAAGAGGATGGCAAACGCGAGCGCGGCGCCAGCGGCGGCGGCGGCCGCTTTGGCTACGACTATTTCCTGGACTCGCAGGATGGCGACGTTCGCGCGGATGTTTGGGCGAGAGAAGCCGTGCGTATGGCGCTGGTCAACCTGACCGCCGTCGCGGCGCCTGCCGGGATGCTGCCGGTTGTGCTGGGCGCGGGCTGGCCTGGCGTCCTGCTGCATGAAGCCGTCGGTCACGGCCTGGAAGGTGACTTTAACCGTCGCGGGACGTCGGTATTCAGCGGCCATATGGGCGAACTGGTGGCCTCTGAGCTGTGCACCGTAGTGGATGATGGCACCATTGCTCACCGTCGCGGCTCCCTTGCCATTGATGATGAAGGCACGCCGGGCCAGTATAACGTTTTGATCGAAAACGGCATTCTCAAAGGCTATATGCAGGACAAGCTCAACGCCAGGCTGATGGGCGTGGCGCCAACCGGTAACGGTCGTCGCGAATCCTACGCGCACCTGCCTATGCCGCGTATGACCAACACCTACATGCTGGCGGGGAAATCTACGCCGCAGGAGATTATCGAATCGGTCGATTACGGCATCTACGCGCCGAACTTCGGCGGCGGTCAGGTGGATATCACCTCCGGGAAATTTGTCTTCTCCACGTCTGAAGCCTACCTGATTGAAAAAGGTAAAGTGACCAAAGCGGTGAAGGGCGCGACGCTTATCGGTTCAGGTATCGAAGCAATGCAGCAGATTTCGATGGTGGGGAACGATCTGAAGCTGGACAGCGGCGTCGGCGTATGCGGCAAAGAGGGCCAGAGCGTACCGGTTGGCGTCGGTCAGCCAACGCTCAAAGTGGATAAACTCACCGTCGGCGGTACCGCCTGATACTTCTCAAGGCGCTTTCGCCCGCGGCGAAAGCGCAAATCACCTCCGCGGAGTCGCGATGAAAGCCGCGCGTCAGCAGCAGATAGTCGAACTACTCAACCAGCATCACACCTTAACCACCGAAGCGTTGTCCCATCTGCTGCAGGTCAGTATCGAGACCATTCGTCGCGATTTGAGCGAGCTGCAGAAGCAGGGGCGTCTTCAGCGTAGCCACGGGCAGGCGCGCGTTCTCCAGCGTAACAATCATAACGGCGAGAAGCCTTTTCATAGCCGCGTGAAAAGCCATTATGCCCATAAATCTGATATCGCGCGTACGGCGCTGGCGTGGATTGATGAAGGGATGACGATCGCCCTGGATGCCAGCTCAACCTGCTGGTTTCTGGCGCGTCAGCTACCGAATATGACCCTGACGGTGTTTACCAATAGCCATCCGGTCTGCGTAGAGCTGGGCCGCCGTGAGCGGATCCAGCTGATCAGCGCCGGGGGGCAGCTCCTGCGTCAGTATGGTTATTACGTTAATCCGGCGCTGTTCTCTCAGGTCAAATCGCTGGAGATCGATCTGTTTATTTTTTCCTGCGAGGGGATCGATAACGATGGCGTACTCTGGGATTCCAGCGCCAATAATGCCGCCTACAAATCGCTGCTTCTGAAACGGGCGGCACAGTCGCTATTATTAATCGACAAAAGCAAATTTGATCGTTCCGGCGAGGTGCGTATCGGCAATCTCCGCGACGTAACGCAGATTATTTCCGATGCCGGGCCCGATAATCTGTTCTTACCCTCTGTGGCGGGCTCGGGCCGCTAGCGGGCAATCCCCCGGCCGTGCATCCCCTGGTAAATCTTCGCCACCCCGACGAAATACTCAGTCAGGTAATTAATGCATACCTGTACCTTCAGCGGCAGCTTATCTTTCTCGGTATACAGCGCGTATACCGGTCGCGGATCGGACTGGTAGCTCGGCAGCAGGATCTCCAGTTCGCCACGGTTGATCTCTTCGATCGCCCACATCAGCGGAACGTAAGCCACGCCGACGCCTGCCGTCAGCCAGCGCACCAGCGTCATCGGATCGTTGGTGACGAATCTGCCCTGAGGGATCAGCTTGGTTGAAATCCCTTCCGGAGCGATGATTTCAAATTCGTTATCCGGCCGGACGCTGTATTCCAGCCACGAGTGGCTGGCGAGATCCGCCGGTTTTTCCGGACATCCGGCGTGCTGAAGGTAGCTTTTTGCCGCGCAGAGCACCATCGGCATGGAGCCCAGGCGGCGGGAAAAGAGGCTGGAATCCTGCAGCGCTCCCACGCGAATAACCACATCCAGGCCGTCCGCAATCAGGTCCGGCGCGGGAATGCCTGTGACCAGATTGATTGAGAGACCCGGGTGCTCTTTGAGCATATCGGCGGTTATGCGAGCCAGGACATTCTGTGCCATAGTTGAAGAACAGCCGATGCGCAGCGTACCGATGGGCGTATTGTTAAACGCGTACAGCTGCTCATGGACATCCTGGACTTCGAACAGCATTCGCCGACAGCCTTGATAATATATTTTTCCCGCTTCTGTTAAGCCAAGGCTGCGCGTACTGCGGTTGAGTAGCTTAACCTGCAGTTCATCTTCCAGTTTGGCTACCGTCTGGCTGATGGAAGAAACGCTCATCTGGAGCTGGCGGGCCGCGGCGGTGAATGAACCTAATTCGACCACTCTGGCAAAAACGGACATGCGTTTTAATCGTTCCATTATTCACTCTGGCTTAAAAGTGATTTAGATCACACATTATAGATAAGACCGCAATTGTTACGTTACTATATAGTTAGCTTAATAATAAACGCATCGCGCATATCACCTGTACGCTTCTTATCAAGGTCATCATGAGTCTGTTTCCTGTCATTGTGATTTTCGGCTTGTCGTTTCCGCCGATCTTCTTTGAATTGCTATTGTCGCTAGCCATCTTCTGGCTGGTGCACCGCCTGCTGGTTCCAACGGGCATCTATGATTTTGTCTGGCACCCGGCACTGTTTAATACCGCGCTATATTGCTGCCTGTTTTATCTGATATCACGTTTGTTCGTTTGAGGTTGATGTGAAAACACTAACAAGAAATATCCTCCGTACCGCAATCACTGTGATACTGGTTATCCTTGCATTTATGGCGATTTTTCGCGCATGGGTGTATTACACCGCCTCGCCCTGGACGCGCGATGCGCGTTTTAGTGCGGATATTGTGGCCATCGCTCCCGATGTCTCCGGCCTGATTTCGCAGGTGAATATCAAGGATAACCAACTGGTTAAGAAAGACCAGGTTTTGTTCGTCATTGACCAGCCGCGTTACCAGAAGGCGTTAGCCGAGGCTGAAGCCGATGTCTCCTACTATCAGACTCTGGCGCAGGAGAAACGCGTCGAAGCCGGCCGTCGTAACCGCCTTGGCGTCCAGGCCATGTCCCGGGAAGAGATAGACCAGGCGAATAACGTTCTGCAAACCGTTGAGCATCAATTAGCCAAAGCGACGGCAAGTCGCGACCTGGCGAAGCTTGACCTTGAACGTACGGTGATTCGCGCCCCGGCCGACGGCTGGGTGACTAACCTGAACGTTTACCGCGGCGAGTTTATCACCCGAGGCTCCACTGCGGTTGCGCTGGTGAAGCAGAATACCTTCTACGTTATGGCCTATCTTGAAGAGACCAAGCTTGAGGGCGTGCGCCCCGGTTTTCGTGCTGAAATTACCCCGCTGGGAAGCGTACACACCCTCAGGGGCACCGTCGACAGCATTGCTGCAGGCGTCACCAATGCCAGCAGCAGCAGCGATTCAAAAGGGCTAGCCTCTATTGATTCTAACCTTGAATGGGTACGTCTGGCACAGCGGGTGCCGGTACGTATTCGCCTCGATCAACAGCAGGGCAATCTCTGGCCTGCGGGTACCACCGCGACGGTGGTGATTACAGGTAAAGAGGATCGCGATACTCGCCAGGCAAACTTCTTCCAGAAACTGGCGATGCGCCTGCGTGAGTTCGGTTAATCGCCATGGGGATCTTCACCATCGAACTCCGGCATCTCCGCTTCGCCGTTAAGTTAGCCTGCGCGGTGGTGCTGGCGTTATTCGTCGGTTTTCATTTTCAGCTGGAAACGCCGCGCTGGGCGGTGCTTACCGCCGCCATCGTTGCTGCCGGCCCGGCGTTTGCCGCAGGCGGGGAGCCTTACTCCGGGGCGATCCGCTATCGCGGGATGCTGCGTATCGCCGGCACCTTTATCGGCTGTATCGCCGCGCTGGCGATCATCATCCTGATGATCCGCGCCCCGCTGCTGATGGTGCTGGTATGCTGCCTGTGGGCCGGATTCTGCACCTGGATCTCCTCGCTGGTGCGGGTTGAGAACTCCTATGCCTGGGGCCTGGCGGGCTATACCGCGCTTATCATTATTATCACTATTCATGAAGAGCCGATGCTGGCGCCGCAGTTCGCCGTTGAGCGATGCAGTGAGATTGTCATCGGTATCGTCAGCGCCATTGTGGCCGACCTGCTGTTTTCTCCGCGTTCGATTAAAAAAGAGATCGACCTTGAACTGGATAATCTGCTGATCGATCACTATCGCCTGATGCAGCTTTGCGTGGCGCATGGTGATAAAGATGACGTCGATAAGGCCTGGAGCGCGCTGGTGCGTCGTACCAACGGGCTGGAAGGGATGCGCGGCAACTTGATCATGGAGTCCTCGCGCTGGGCAAAAGTGAATCAGCGGCTGAAGGCGATCAATACCCTCTCTCTGACCTTAATTACTCAGGCCTGTGAAACCTATTTGATTCAGAATACACGCCCTGAGATGGTGACGGATGATTACCGCGAGCTGTTTGCTGAACCGGTCGAGACCGTGCAGGACGTGCACCGCCAGCTAAAGCGGATGCGCCGCTTCTTGACCTGGAAGGGAGAGCACAATACGCCGGTAACAATCTACAGCTGGGTAGGCGCTGCGACGCGCTATCTGCTTTTGAAGCGGGGCGTGGTCGGCAATACCAAAATCAGCCGTATTGAAGAAGAAGTGCTGCAAGGCGAAGTGGTGGTGAAGGCGGAATCCGCCGAGCGGCACCATGCGATGGTCAACTTTTGGCGTACGTCTATCTCCTGTATCCTCGGTACGCTGTTCTGGCTGTGGACCGGCTGGACTTCAGGAAGCGGGGCGATGGTCATGATTGCGGTTGTCACGGCCTTAGCGATGCGTTTACCTAATCCGCGGATGGTAGCTATCGATTTCCTCTACGGCACGCTGGCGGCGTTACCGCTGGGGGCGCTGTTTTTCCTCGTGATTATGCCCGCGACGCAGCAAAGTATGCTGCTGCTGTGTATCAGCCTGGCGGTGATGGCCTTTTTTATCGGCATCGAGGTACAAAAGCGGCGGCTCGGTTCGCTGGGGGCGCTGGCCAGCACCATTAATATTCTGGTGCTCGACAATCCGATGAAGTTTGAATTCAACCAGTTTCTTGATAGTGCCCTGGGCCAGATTGTCGGATGCTTCCTTGCGCTGATGGTGATCCTGCTGGTGCGTGATAATTCGCAGGCCCGCACCGGCCGCGTGCTGCTCAACCAGTTTGTCTCGGCGGCGGTATCATCGCTGACCACCAATATGGCGCGACGTAAAGAGAACCACTTGCCGGCCCTGTATCGTCAGCTCTTTTTGTTGCTGAATAAATTCCCTGGCGATATCGCCCGCTTTCGTCTGGCGCTGACCCTGATTATCGCGCATCAGCGTCTGCGCGATGCGCCGGTACCGATAAATGACGATCTGTCGGCCTTTCACCGGCAGCTGCGACGTACCGCGGATCGCGTCATTTCAGCCAGTAGTGATGATAAGCGCCGCTACTATTTTGCCCGCTTGCTTGATGAACTGGATATCTACCAGCAAAAATTACAGCACTGGGAAGCCTCTCCGCAGGTGACCGAGCCGGTACGAAGGCTGGTGGAGATGCTGCATAAGTACCAGCATGTGTTAACCAACAGCTAGCCGCCAGAACCGACGCCGAAGCGTCGGTTTTTTTATCGCTATACTTAACGCTCAGAGTATGAATTCCGCCGTCAGAGTGGAACTACACGCCGGGATGACCGGGCTATGAAAAGTTGCAGGTGTGGACGGGATGCGGGCAATGACTACCTATACCTTTGATTTTGATGAAATAGCTGAGCAGCAGGATTTTTATCGTGAGTTTTCTCGTACCTTTGCTTTAGCGCGTGAGAAAGTGAATAACCTGGATTCTCTGTGGGAAGCCGTGACCGCCGGGCTGTTACCCTTACCGCTGGAGATTGAGTTTATTCATTTAAGCGATAATCAGCGCCGGCGTTTCGGCGCGTTAATTCTGCTCTTTGATGAGGCGGAAGAGGAGCTGGAAGGGGAGCTGCGTTTTAATGTGCGGCAGTCATAAAAAAGCCCCCGACGGAGCGGGGGCAAGTCGTCGGATAAGACGACGAGGGTTTATTTGTACAGCTCAGCCGTAGCGTGCCAGTTATCGCCGGTACGGGCTTCAATAATACGGTAGCTGCTGGCGCCTTCTTTCTCAGCTTTAGCCGCCAGTTCCTGACGCATATCCATCGGCGCGCTGCCTACCTGAGAAACGGAAACGGTGCCCATGGACTGCAGATTTTGCGCCTGTTCGGCGTTCACTTGATTAACGGCGGCGTTTGCGCCGAAAGAGAGAACGGAAGCCAGACCCAGGGATGCGATGATAATTGCGCTTTTCATAATTTTTTCTCCAACCTTAATATTTGCAGCGGCGGGAGGCTTAATGAACCTGGGGCCGCTGGAGAGATTCTGTTTCAGTTAATGACCGACAATCGTTAAATCTTATTTATAAAGTTCAGCCGTTGCGTGCCAGTGGTCACCGGTACGTGCTTCAATAATGCGGTATGAAGAAGCACCTTCTTCTTGTGCTTTTTTGTTCAGCATTTCGTGCATATCCATCGGGGAAGAACTTACCGCGCCGACGGAAACGGTGCCGATTGCCTGACGGCCTTGAGCCTGTTCGCTGTTGATAGAGTCAGCGGCGAAGGCGCCGAAAGACAGAACGGAAAGGATGCTTAATGCTGCTACAGTGGTTTTGATTTTCATGATGTTCACCTCGTCGAATCTTTTTGTTGGGGGTCTTTGTTTCGTGACCCTCATCACAAAATCAAGTATACACTAATCACTGAAAATATTAATACCTTGCTAATTGTTTTTCATGTAAATAATTACAAAGAAATGTCTTTTTTATAACATATAAGAATTAGAAATGTCTTTTCTTCGCCATGCTTGGTCATTATGGCTAATAAAATCATAAGGATAGGTGAATTTGATCTTTTGTGCGCTTAAGCCGGTTTCATCACGTAAATGAATGTATAGAAGCGGAAAAACACACAAAATGTTAAAGAAATGATAATTTTTTGAAGGGATACCCTCCGGCGCTAACCAGAGGGAAGGGCATCAGAGTTCCTGCTCAAACAGGACGAGAATGGCGTCATGCAGCTCTTTAACGGTAAAACCTCTGGCCGGGGTGGTAAAGATAGTGTCATCACCCGCAATGCTGCCGAGAATCCCTTCGGCTTTGCCAAGGGAGTCCAGAAGCCGGGCGATCAGCTGCGCTGCGCCTGGGCTGGTATGAATAACCACGACCGAATCGTTATAATCGATATCCAGCACCAGGTTTTTTAGCGGGCTGGAGGTCGTCGGGACGCCAAGCTCGGCGGGCAGGCAGTAAACCATTTCCATTTTGGCGTTACGCGTGCGTACGGCGCCAAACTTGGTGAGCATACGTGAGACTTTCGATTGGTTGATATTATCGAAGCCTTCCTCTTGCAGGGCCTGAACGATTTCACCTTGAGAGCTGAATTTCTCTTCTTTAAGCAGCGCTTTAAACGCTTTAACCAGTTCTTCTTGTTTTGCCGAACTACGCATAAGTCACCCAATTATGGTGGTAAAAACAACATCATTATGCATAAACATGCATTTTTATGCAAATAATCCGCAGGGGAGAAGCGTAAATAATGTTATGAAGGGCGCATATTTTAGCAAAAAACCCTAATAAGGAACATGCTTTCGTCACGGCGCGCAAATTGCCACAAAAGTAAATGAAATGTTATTAAATGATGTTGTTCTGCTCAATGCGCTGGGTGTATTGTAACCAACAGTCGATCCGGTACTACGCTTTGCTGGATGGTCAGTCTCAGGGAGGAAAATGCGAAGCTGCTGCATCGCTGCGCACGACCACGCATTCTTCAGCCATAAGTATTGTAATTGTTCATCTTGTGAATTAAGGTCCAGGCGACGGAGTAACGAAAGACTATTTTAACCATAATAAGGAGTTTAGGATGAAAGTTGCAGTCCTCGGCGCCGCTGGTGGAATTGGCCAGGCGCTTGCCCTACTACTTAAGACCCAACTGCCTTCAGGTTCAGAACTCTCGTTGTACGACATTGCTCCGGTAACCCCGGGCGTGGCGGTTGATCTAAGCCATATCCCTACCGATGTAAAAATCAAAGGTTTTTCCGGCGAAGACGCCACCCCTGCGCTGGAAGGCGCTGATGTGGTGCTGATATCCGCGGGCGTAGCGCGTAAGCCCGGCATGGATCGCTCCGATTTATTCAATGTTAATGCCGGTATTGTGAAAAATTTGGTACAGCAAATCGCCAAAACCTGTCCGCAGGCCTGCGTCGGGGTGATTACCAACCCGGTGAACACCACCGTGGCGATTGCCGCAGAAGTGCTGAAAAAAGCCGGTGTTTACGATAAGAACAAGCTCTTTGGCGTCACAACGCTGGATATTATCCGCTCGAATACCTTTGTTGCCGAACTGAAAGGCAAATCTTCATCAGATGTTGAGGTTCCGGTGATTGGCGGCCACTCAGGCGTGACTATCCTTCCTTTATTGTCACAAATTCCGGGCGTCAGCTTCAGCGAGCAGGAAGTGGCCGATTTGACTAAGCGCATTCAAAACGCCGGTACTGAAGTTGTGGAAGCAAAAGCCGGTGGCGGCTCAGCAACGCTCTCGATGGGACAGGCCGCCGCGCGATTCGGTCTCTCCTTAGTTCGCGCCATGCAGGGAGAGAAAGGGGTAGTGGAATGCGCCTACGTTGAAGGTGATGGTCAATATGCCCGTTTCTTCTCACAGCCGCTGCTGTTAGGCAAAAATGGCGTAGAGCAGCGTCAGTCTATCGGCACGCTGAGCGCGTTTGAGCAGCAGGCGCTGGAGGGGATGCTGGATACGTTGAAGAAAGATATCGCCCTTGGCGAAGACTTTGTGAATAAATAACGTTTCATGAAAAGAAAAGCCGGAGCCTGGGTTCCGGCTTTTTTATGGCTTTCTCCCACCCCTGAATGACTCAACCTGCTGGTAAATCTGCTAAACTCCCCGCGTCTTGAGCGGTAATAAACGAGGACGTTGTGAAAAAAATCGAAAGAAAGCAGACCAGGGACCACATTACGCAAATGCTCCGTTACGAGATCCTTTCCGGTAGCATGAAACCGGGGGATGAACTCGCGCAGGAGAGTATTGCCGAACAGCTGGGGCTTTCTCGTATGCCGGTTCGGGAAGCGCTACAGGCCCTTGAGCAGGAAGGGTTTCTGGTGCGTTTGCCAAACCGCCATATGCAGGTCGCAAGGCTGGCACCTGACCACGTCAGCCATATTTTCCGGGCCATTGCGGTGATGGCAACGGAGCTTTTTTCATTGGTACCCGCAGCGGCGGGCGAATCGCTGGCGGCCAGCGCGCGCGCGCTGGGGCATCCCGGTGAGCGCGCGCGCGAGCTGGCGTTCCACGAGACGCTCATTTCTTATATTGATAATCGCTATCTGGAAAAGATTTATCAGCAGTTTTTGGATGGTTATATCGGTTATGTCATTCTGTATCTGAAAGAGGATAATCAGGAGTCGGCGCAAATACTCAGCTCTCTGATGGAGGCTATTCGTCAGGGCGATCGCGCCGAGATCGCGCAGGAAACGCAGCGTTATTTCCTCTCTCTGGCAGAAATAATGCGTCAACACATGAAGGATTGGGAAAGTGCAGAAGCCTCGATTAGGGAAAATTAAGCTTCTTTCAGCGAAAGAGCAGGTCGCGGCAGTATTACGTAAAGCTATACTGTCGCGAGATTTAGTTGAAGGGCAAGAAATTACCCTTGAAGGGATCGCCACCATGGTCGGCGTGTCCAGTATGCCCGTGCGTGAAGCGTTTCAGATACTGGCTGCGGATGGGCTGATTAAAGTCCGGCCCAATAAAGGGGCGGTCGTGCTGGGAATTAACGAACAAACGATCCGCGAGCATTATGAGATTCGCGCGCTGCTGGAGAGTGAAGCAGTTGCTAAAGCGTGTCGTCCCGGGACGGACATTTCGCGCATTGCCGAAGTGCATTACTCTGCGGAAAAAGCGCTGGCGGAAAATAACTCAGCTGAATATTCAGACCTGAACCAGGCGTTTCATATGGAGATATGGAACGCGGCGGGAAATGGCAAAATGAAGCTGCTGCTCAGCAATATGTGGAACGGGCTTTCGATGGGGCATAAGGTCACTGAGGAAGAGTACGCGATCATTTCCATCCGCGAGCACATGGGGATTTTACAGGCCCTGGAGCAGCATAATGAAGCGCTGGCGCGCCAGCGAATGCGCGAGCATATCATCCGTTCGATGGAGAATATGCTAACGCGCTACGTCGAAGAACCCTCCGCTTGATCTCATCGCCTGTAGGATCGCTGCAGGCGCCTTACTTATTCATTCCATAAATAAGTTTCGATAAGTGACTGCTTTCGCGAGATTTTGATAAAGATCTCAATCCTGAAGCTTTCAAAAAAAACGCGTTGACTTACTCTTTGTATGGGAATAATTTCCCTCTCGTCAATATTGGATACAATATCATATATCATTGATGGGATAACTATAAATATGGAACCGATTACCATTACCCTATGTTTGCTGGTGTTTGCTATCGCCATGTTCGTGTGGGAAAAAATCCCCCTCGCGGTCACGTCTATGGTGGTTTGCGTCGCGCTGGTGCTCACCGGCGTGCTCAATCTCAAGCAGGCTTTCGCCGGCTTTATCGACACCAACGTTATTCTCTTCGTCGCCATGTTTATCGTCGGCGGGGCGCTATTTGAAACCGGAATGGCGAATAAGGTGGGGGGCGTGATTACGCGCTTCGCGAAAACGGAAAAACAGCTGATTTTTACCATTATGGTCGTGGTTGGCGTGATGTCCGGTTTTCTCTCCAATACCGGTACCGCAGCCGTACTGATCCCGGTCGTTATCGGCGTGGCGGCGAAATCAGGCTTTGCCCGTTCCCGGTTGCTGATGCCGCTGGTTTTTGCCGCCGCGCTCGGCGGTAACCTGTCGTTGATTGGTGCGCCGGGCAACCTGATTGCGCAGTCAGCTTTGCAGAATATTGGCAGCGGTTTTGGCTTTTTTGAATATGCCAAAGTCGGTTTACCGATGCTGATTTGCGGCGTTATTTACTTCCTGACCATCGGCTATAAATTCCTGCCCAATCACCCGAACAGCGGTGCAGTTGGCAGCATCGGTGAACAGCGCGATTACAGCCACGTTCCGCGCTGGAAGCAGATCCTCTCTTTCGTTGTTCTGATCGCCACGATCCTCGGCATGATTTTCGAAAAGCAGACCGGTGTGAGTCTGGCGGTAGCGGGCTGTATCGGCGCGCTGGTGCTGGTGGTTACCGGCGTACTTACAGAAAAGCAGGCCTATAAAGCCATAGATTCTCAGACCATTTTTATCTTCGGCGGCACGCTGGCGCTGGCGAAAGCGCTGGAAATGACCGGGGCGGGAAAACTGGTGGCGGATCACGTGATTGGCATGCTGGGACAAAACTCTTCGCCGTTTATGCTGCTGGTGGTGGTCTTTGCGCTGTCCATCATTATGACTAACTTCATGTCCAACACCGCGACCGTGGCGCTGTTAGTACCGGTGAGCCTGTCGATTGCCGCGGGTATGGGCGCCGATCCTCGTGCGGTGCTAATGGCGACGGTTATCGGCAGTTCTTGCGCCTACGCTACGCCAATCGGTATGCCTGCCAACATGATGGTGCTGTCGGCAGGTGGCTATAAGTTTGTCGACTACGCCAAATCCGGCATCCCTCTGATTATCGTTTCCACCATTGTCAGCCTGATTCTGCTGCCAATCCTTTTCCCTTTTCATCCGTAATGAACGGAAGCTGTCCTGACTAAGGAGCCTGTATGAGCAAAAGTGAACAGATATCCCATATGACCAATGTGATGGCCAAATTTGTGGGATATACCGGCAAAGTCTTACCTGATGACGTCACTGCAAAACTGGAAGATTTGCATAAGAAAGAGACCAGTAAACTGGCTGACGTCATCTTTACGACCATGATTGAGAACCAACGTCTGGCAAAAGAGCTGGATCGCCCTTCCTGCCAGGATACCGGCGTGATTCAGTTTCTGGTGGAGTGCGGGGCGAA
The DNA here is from genome assembly GCF_040061575.1 of Klebsiella sp. CB_Kp196. Lineage (NCBI taxonomy): Bacteria > Pseudomonadati > Pseudomonadota > Gammaproteobacteria > Enterobacterales > Enterobacteriaceae > Klebsiella > Klebsiella sp. CB_Kp196. The sequence goes on along the minus strand of NZ_JBEAFH010000068.1, from coordinate 1,624 downwards.
CTTCCCGCTGATCGGCGAGCTGGAAGCGCTGCTGCGTGAAGCGGTGATTAAAGCGACCGTGGATTCCCCGCTGCGCCACAACAGCGTTGAGACTTTTGATGAATACAATACCGGCAAAAACGTGGGTAAAGGCACGCCGACGGTGTTCTGGGAGATTGTCCCCAATTCTGACCAGTGCAGCATTTATACCTATATGGCTGGCGGCGGCTGTTCCCTGCCGGGGAAAGCGATGGTGCTGATGCCGGGCGCGGGTTATGAGGGCGTTACCCGCTTTGTTCTCGACGTGATGACCAGCTACGGTTTGAACGCGTGTCCGCCGCTGCTGGTCGGCGTGGGCGTGGCGACCTCCGTTGAAACGGCGGCGCTGCTGTCGAAAAAAGCGCTGATGCGTCCGATCGGTTCGCATAATGAAAATGAACGTGCGGCCTCGCTGGAAAAAATGCTGGAAGACGGTATTAACAAAATTGGCCTTGGGCCGCAGGGGATGTCCGGTAATACCTCCGTTATGGGCGTGAATATTGAAAACACCGCGCGTCATCCTTCCACCATTGGGGTGGCGGTGAACGTGGGCTGCTGGTCGCACCGGAAAGGACATATCGTTTTTGATAAAGACTTGAACTACACCATTATGTCTCACAGCGGAGTGAATTTCTGATGACGAAAAAAATCCTTACTACGCCAATTAAAGATGAAGATTTAGCCGATATTAAAGCTGGCGATATTATTTATCTCAATGGCCATATTGTTACCTGCCGTGATGTGGCGCACCGTCGCTTAATTGAAGGTGGCCGCGAATTACCCGTTGATGTTAGCGGCGGCGCTATTTTACACGCTGGGCCTATTGTCCGTCCGATTAAAGGCGAAGACGATAAGTTTGAAATGGTCTCCGTCGGACCAACGACCAGCATGCGCATGGAAAAATTCGAAAAAGAATTTATTGCAAAGACCGGCGTGAAATTAATTGTTGGTAAAGGCGGTATGGGGAAGGGCACTGAAGAGGGCTGCGCGGAGCATAAAGCGCTGCACTGCGTATTCCCGGCCGGCTGCGCGGTAGTGGCCGCGGTGTGCGTGGAAGAAATTGAAGATGCGCAGTGGCGCGATCTGGGTATGCCGGAAACGCTGTGGGTATGTCGGGTAAAAGAGTTTGGCCCGTTAATTGTTTCTATTGATACTCATGGTAATAACCTGTTTGAACAGAACAAAGTTATTTTCAATCAGCGTAAAGAGATTGTCGCTGATGAAATATGCCAGAACGTAAGCTTTATCAAATAATCTGGATGATATCATTCGCACGATAATGATGGCGTGATGTTTATGACGATAATAAACAGGGGCTCTGACCGGGCGGTCCAGGGAAATCCACCCTTATTATTTTCGTTATATACCCAATAGATTTCGAGTTGCTTTGAGGCGGCAAGAGAGAGTCCCCGGGAGCTTACGCAAGTAAGTGACAGGGGGGAACGAACGTAGCCAACAAAGAAGCAATTTGAAAGATATCCGGGATAAATAACATCATTATCGTGCCTCCTGCCCGAAGGCTATTTTATGACTGATGCAGCACTGCTATTAGGTGAAGGCTTCACCCTGATGTTCCTCGGCATGGGGTTCGTGCTGGCGTTTCTGT
>NZ_JBEAFH010000067.1:0-43232 GCF_040061575.1 Klebsiella sp. CB_Kp196 | reverse complement strand
CATCAGAGAGAACTGGCCGGTTCTTTCTGACGGAGTAATCATACAAGCCCGGACAAGGCGCGTCAGCGCCGCCTCCGGGAGTGTTCCCTGACGAAAAACCGTCAATTAATCGCGACGCGCGATATCGGCGAATTTTGCCTCAAGGATCTTCGCCAGATCGCTGGCCGCCAGCTCAATATCCAGCCCGCGTTTGCCGCCGGAAATATAGATGGTGGCAAACGACTGGGCCGGCGCGTCAATCACCGTCGGCAGGCGTTTTTTCTGTCCAAGCGGGCTGATCCCGCCCACCAGATAGCCGGTGACCCGCTGTGCGACCATCGGGTCTGCCATATCGACTTTCTTAGCGCCTAAAGCCCTCGCCACCTTTTTCAAATCCAGCTGACCCGCTACCGGCGTCACCGCGACGGCCAGATGCTTCATGTCGCCGTTGACGGCGACCAGCAGCGTTTTATAGACCTGGTCCGCGTTGAGCCCCAGCTTACGCACCACCTCATCGCCAAAATTGGTTTCGTTCGGATCGTGATCGTAGCTGTGAATGTGAAAACTAATTTTGTTTTTTTCGAGTAATTTTACGGCGGGAGTCATCGTTATCCTTCTTACCAACCGATTTAATGTGACATAAGCATACGCCCGACGGCTGTCTAAAAAATAGTATCATCTTGCGCAATAGTATTGGCAGTGATGGTCACTTTGAGCGACAATCAGACGATCCGGGGCGCGAACCCCGGAATAATAATAATGATGAAATTCCTCTTTGACGGGCCAATAGCAATATTGGCCATTTTTTTACGTCAGCATGTCCGGCAGATTTCCTTCCCCGTACAAATGAAGCGCCCCTACGGCAACCACGTAGCGCCCCGGCGGCAGCGCCAGCAGCGTTTCGCGCCAGGCGAGATTGCGCTGATGCATCAGCACATCATACAGCGACTGGCTAAACGTTGTCGGCAGCGAGGTTGCGCCCGTTGACGGCGGCTGCTCCAGCCACCAGCCGATCATCACCTGCAGCAGACGCGCATTCGTGCGCCAGTGGGTGAGGGTATCCTCCAGCAGCGCCAGGCCGCCGTCGGGCAGATCCCGCAGCAGCGCTATCTGGCTGTCGGCTCCCTCCAGCTCCATCACGCGGATATTGCTCTCGCGCGCCGCCATCAGCAGTTGATAATCAATGCCGTAATCCGCCCTTAGGCCCAGTTTTTGCGCCTGTGTCGCCTGCAATACCATCGCCACCTGCCACAGCGGCTGGCTGTCGAACAGCGCGATGGACAGCCCCATTTCTCCTGCCCGCTCTTGCAGTTCAGCAAGCTGGGAGGCGCTCAGGCGTTCCGCCAGCGGCGGATAGGAGGGGAGGTTGCTGAACGGCGTTTCGCTGCCGCTAATATCCGCTTCCACAATCAGCGCATCGGCCTGGCGGATCTTTTTTAATAACCTGGCGGGCGGCGGCGACATGTCGCGGGTGCCCATATGAATACTGCCGACCAGGTGCAGATAGCGCTCGCCGGGAAGCGTGATATCCAGCGCGGGCCAGGAATAAGACGAGCCGACGGCGGCTTGCCACAGCATTTTTATTCGGTTTAACAGGCCCATACGTGCTCCGTAGTGTGAGGAAGCCATGCTAGCGCGCGGGGGGCTGGGGCGCAAGGGGACTCAACGTGCGCGACGGAAGAGGCGTTTTGCAATGTCACGAAAATAACAAAAAAATTTGATGTTCTCTTCTTTGTCATTTCTGTAATGGCGTTTTGAAATTAATTATCACTTAAAAAACAATGGAGTGACTATTTATAACGTGAATGACCATGGTGTTTTTTTCTCAAATATTCCTCTATTGTGATAATAAAATAAAAAATCTGTAACAAAAAATAAACAAAACGCTTCTATATTGGCCCCTTCAATTTTTGGGGGGAGTGACATGCGTAACTGGAGTGAGCCTAAAAAGAATAAAGCCCATATCGAGCTGATCCCGATGATCGATGTGATGATGTTTCTACTGGTTTTCTTTGTCCTGATTAGCCTGAATGTGATCCCGGCTCTGGGCTTGAAAACGCAGCTGCCGTCGGCCGGCAGCGCCCAACAGCTTAAACCGCAAAAAAAAGCCATTATCACCCTCGGCGCCGGCGACCAGCTGCAGCTTGATGGCCAGCCGCTGCCCCTGAATGCGCTGGTCAATACCCTGAAGCAACAGCAGCAGGAAAACCAAACCACCACCATTATCGTGAACAGCGATAAAGAGGTTGCGGTGGAACGCCTGATCGCCGTGATGGATACCCTGCGTCAGGGTGGTTTCTTCTCCATTTCCATTGCCACACGGAAGCAGTGATATGTATCTGCTTTATCGCTCACGTCACGTTGTTAGCTGGCTACCCGCCCTTGTCGTCGCCGGATGTTTACTGTTTGTCAGCCAGCAGGCAGTGCTGCAGGTCAAACCGCATTACGACGATACGGTCATGGAACTGTCGCTGGCTGAACCCGAACCGCCGCAGCCGGAGCCTGTCCCGGAACCGCAGCCGGAAATACCGCCGCAAATTCAACCTGAGCCGGAACCGGAGGCGGTCGCTGAACCCGTCGTTCCTGCGCCAGAACCCATTATCCAGGCCAAACCGGTTGTTAAACCGAAAGCCAAACCCAGGCCCAAACCGGTTGTGAAGGAAAAAGCGCCGAAACCGCAGGCGATCGCGGCTCCGCAGCCCGCCGCCGTTCGTAGTCCGGTGAGTAAACCGGCCCCGCCGCCTTCTCCCCCGGCGCCGAAGGCGAACGCGCAGGCGGTGGAAAACGGCTATCTGCAGGCGCTGCGCCGGGAGCTGGAGCAGCGCAAGCGCTACCCGAGCGGCCGTCAGGCTTCGCTGGAACGTCCGCAGGGCAACGTGGAGGTCTGGCTGGAGGTTGACCGCAGCGGCAGAGTGCTGGCTTCCGGTATTGCCAGCAGGGCGCCGAACATGCTGCTCAATCGCGCTGCGCTTAGTTCCCTGCAAAGCATCAGCCAGCTGAAGCCCTTTCCTGAAGAGGCTTTTGCCGGACAAAGCAGCAAAAAATTTACCGCGACGTTTAATTACCAGGCGCCATAAGCCTAATTAATCATTTGTTTTTACAGGAAAAGAAATGAAAAACTTTAATTATTCTGGGATTGCGTTAGCCGTGGTGTCGGCCCTGTTATCGGGGGCCTCACTGGCGGCGGAAAGCAGCGACGTGGGGGAGATTAACGTTAAGGGGCAATCGCTCGGCGGCGGTCTGATGGTGCAGGAAGACAGCGGCAAAGCGCGTTCCACCCTGACCAAAGAGGCGATGGAAAAAGCCCCCGGCGCCAGCAATGCTATCGACATGCTGAAATATACGCCGGGAATGAACGTCAACAGCAATGACGCCAGCGGCCTGAGCGGTATCGACTACACCATGCGCGGGATGAACTCGGATCAGATCGGCCTGTCGATGGACGGCATCCCGATTAACGACTCGGGCAACTATGCGGTCTACCCCAACCTGCTGGGCGACGCGGAAAACCTTGAGCAGATCTTTGTCACCCAGGGCTCTTCCGAGGCTGACGGCCCGCATATTGGTTCCAGCGGCGGTAATATTGGCCTTGTGACAAAGCGTCCCTCAAAGGAGTTTGGCGGCTTCGTCAAACAAACGCTCGGCAGCCATAACCTCAGCAAAACTTTCGCTCGTCTGGAGACCGGGGAGTACAACGGTTTTAGCAACTGGCTCTCGTACTCGCATACTGAAGCCAAAAAATGGCGCGGGGAGGGGCGTAATTATTCCGATAAGTTCGAAATGAACTCGCTGTACGAGGATGGCAACGGCAACAGCAGCAACCTGATCATGAAGTATAACCGTCAGGATAACAGCAACTATAACACCCTGAGTAAAGCGCAGTTCGAAGAAGACCCGCGTCAGGACTACTCGACCACCCCGGTCTACAACAGCAAAGGTCAACTGAGCAAATATTACAAGCTGAACCGTAATCCGTTTGAAACCTTCACCCTCTCTTTTGCCCAGCGCTTACAGCTGCGCGATAACCTCGCGTTGACCGTTCAGCCCTATTACTACTGGGGTAACGGCGGCAGCTTTACCGGACAAACGGCCTCGGTGCTGTCCAATACGTCTGATACCGCCGGACAGTACGATCTCAGCAACCTGACTTCTAATACCTATTACCGGCCTTCGTGGACCCAGACCTGGCGGCCGGGCGTTACCACGAAATTGAAGTGGGATATTAACGACGAACACAGCCTGGATATTGGCTACTGGTACGAGCGCGCGCGTCAGTCGCAGACCCAGCCGTTTATTAGCATTCAGGACGATGGCAACCCGGCGAACGTTTCCGGCAAACCGGGCGGTTCCGATCAGGTTAAAGATGCGAACGGCAATACGGTACAGGGGCGTAACCAGTACACGGTGACTCCTGCGCACAAAGTATGGCTTCAGGACAGCTGGTTCGTGACGCCGGACTGGACGCTGGTGGGCGGGCTGGCTTATCAGTATGTTGAACGTAAAGGCGATAATAAAGGCAGCCTGTATAGCGCTGCGGAAAAACGCCAGGCGACCTACCATGAATTCCTGCCGAACTTTAGCATCAGCTATAAGCCGGATAGCGAAAATCAGCTGTTCTATAACCTGACGCGCAACATGCGTACGCCTCCCAACTACGTGCTCTACAACGTCGGCGATTCGATCAGCACCAAACCTGAGCTGAGCTGGAACCACGAGCTGGGCTGGCGTTTTCAGCGCGAAGATATGCTGCTGAGCGCGACGCTCTTCTATATGCGCTATACCGACCGGCAGATTTCGACCACCAATGCGGATGGTGACTACGAAATGATGAACATCGGCAGCGTGGAGAGTAAAGGTCTGGAGCTGGAGTGGAGCGGTAAGCTGCCGTACAACTTCAACTACTACACCTCTTATACCTACACCCATTCCGAACAAAAAGACGACATTGTGAGCAACGGCGGACATCCGCTGCCAACGGCGGGCAAAACGGTGCCAAACGTACCGAAAAACATGCTTAACGCGTCGCTGGGCTATGACGATGGTCTCTACTACGGCAGCTTCGGCGGCAAATACGTCAGTTCGTTCTACGGCGATTTGACCAACGACGAAAAAATCGGCGGGCGCACGGTCTTTGATGTCGCCGCGGGCGTGCATCTGCCGGTGGATAAAAAGATTGTCAAAAGCGCCACCCTGCGCTTTGGCATCGATAACCTGTTCGATAAACAGTACCTGACCTCCGTCCGCTCGACGACTTTTAACGCGGCGGCTTACGACGGCGTGAAGGCCAGTACCCCGTACTACAACGTTGGCGAAGAGCGCACCTTTAGCGTCTCGCTGGAAGCAACCTTTTAATTAACCGGAGGGCACTCTGATGGATGCCAATCTGATTCACGATATTATTTTCTACGTTATGTACGCCGCGCTGGCGATCGCCGTGGTGATACTGGTTGAACGCGGCCTCTATTTTTCGTGGGCCCAGCGTCAGGCTTTGCGCTTTGAAAAGGCGCTGACGCCGGACGTTCGCCGCGCGTCGGATCTGCCGGAATCGCTGACCGGCCGCAGTAGCCTCCCGCTGACCCTCATTCTGCCGGTGCTGGAGAAAAAGCAGACGGCGGAAGACCGTGAGGCGATGAGCGATCTGATCGACGCTCAGTATCTGCTCAGCAAACCGCAGATGTCGCGTGGGCTGTGGATGCTTGAAACCGTTGTCACCGCCGCGCCGCTGCTGGGCCTGCTGGGGACGATCCTCGGTATTATGGATACCTTTAAGGCCCTTTCCGCCTCAGGCGTCTCCGATGCCAGCATGGTTTCTGCGGGTATGGGGACCGCCCTGTATGCCACCGGCCTGGGCATTGCTATTGCGCTGCTGTGCCTGGTGGGCAATAACTATTTGCAAAGCCGCATGGAGCGAATCAACGAACTGCTGAAGGTGCTGCTGATCCGCGCCGGCAGCCCGGTCAGCCGTCCGGAGCAGGGCGGCAAACGCTGGGAAGGTCACGAGGCGCAGCGCTATGCCTGAACATGGTCAATGCGGGTGGCCGGCAGGCCGCCTGATGAGCGCGCTGGCGGGGAGCTGGATGTTGTTAAGCCAGCCGGTATGGGCGGCGTTCTCTATACCCGGCTACGAGCTGGTGTATAACGCGCCGCAGGAAACCACCTTACAGGATAACGATTTACGTCATGCCGCCGAAGTCTGGCAGCAGATGTTCGATGCGGCGCGCAGCCATATCGATCTGGCGCAGTTTTACGTGGCGAATGAAAAAGGCTCTCTGCTGGATGGGGTTCTGGCACGTCTGCGGGCCGCCGGGGAGCGTGGAGTAAAAATTCGTTTTCTGATGGAGGAGAAGGGCGTGGGCCTTTCAACGCCGGAAACGCTGACGGCCCTGAAAGCGCTCCCCAACCTGGAGCTGCGGGTGATTCCGTTCCATCGGCTGACCGGCGGTATTGTTCACGCCAAGTATCTGCTGGTGGATGGCAAAGAGGCTTTTGTCGGTAGCCAGAATTTTGACTGGCGCGCGCTGGAACAGATCCAGGAGACCGGTCTGCGCATCAGCGATCCGCAAACGGTGCAGCAGATTCAGGCTATTTTCGATCAGGACTGGCAGGCGCAAGCTCTGCTGGCGGAGAGTAAGCCGGTACCGAAGCCGGCGCGGCAGGCGGTAGCGTCGGCCCCGCAGGGCAATTATCTGGTTGCCAGCCCGCGCGATTATAACCCGGGCGGGGTGATTGATTCGCAGGTGGCGCTGCCGCGGCTGCTGGCGAGCGCCAAATCGCGGATCCGGGTGCAGGTGATGGACTATGCGCCGCTGGCGTGGGGAGAAAAGGGGAGCCGGCCCTTTTATGCGCCCATTGATAACGCCCTGCGCAGCGCGGCGGCCCGCGGCGTACAGGTGGAGCTGATGGTGGCGAACTGGAACCTGAAAAAGCCGGAGGTATTCTGGCTGAAGAGTCTCTCTCTGGTGCCAAACGTTCAGCTAAAAGTGGTGACCATACCTCCCGCCAGCCGAGGGTTTATCCCCTTTGCCAGGGTGGTACACAGTAAGCTGATGACCATCGACGGTACGACGGCGTGGGTCGGAACCAGCAACTGGAGCGGAGGCTATTTCGATAACTCACGCAACCTTGAGCTGGTGCTGAATAATGCGTCGATGGCCGCGCGCGTGGACGCGCTTTACAGCCAGCTGTGGAATAGCCGCTATGCGGCGCCGATCAAGGTTGATTTTGATTATCCGGTTCCGCATCCTGGCCGCGAGTTCGAATAGATAAATCGGCTGAGGCTTCCCCTCTCCCGAAGGGGGCGAGGGGAAGCCTGTTTTCGCCCTCGCCAGAGGCTGCTTTATGCTTTGGGCTTATAGCGCAGCAGGCGGTTGGCGTTGCTCACAACGGTAATCGAAGAGAGCGCCATGGCCGCGCCCGCCACCACCGGGTTGAGCAGCGTGCCGGTCAGCGGCCACAGGATCCCGGCGGCAATCGGAATGCCCAGCGAGTTATAAACAAATGCCCCCAGCAGGTTCTGCTTCATATTACGCAGCGTGGCTTTGGCGATGTCCAGCGCATCGGCAACGCCGTTCAGGCTATGGCGCATCAGGGTAATCGCCGCCGTCTCAATGGCGACATCGCTGCCGCCGCCCATGGCGATCCCCACATCGGCCTGCGCCAGCGCGGGCGCGTCGTTGATACCGTCGCCGATCATCGCCACCTGATGCCCTTCGCTTTGCAGGCGCTTAATCGCATCGGCTTTCCCGTCCGGCAGCACCCCGGCAATCACCTCATCAATGCCCGCCTCTTTGGCGATAGCTTTGGCGGTGGTGGGGTTATCTCCGGTCAGCATCACCAGACGATAGCCCTGGCGGTGCAGCCTGGCTAATGCCGCCACGCTATCTTCGCGCAGCGGATCGCGGATGGCGAACAGCGCCGCCGCCTGACCATCTACCGCCAGCAGCACCGGCGTGGCACCCTGTGACGCCTGGGCGGTCATGTCGTCTTCTATTTCAGCCGTTGCAATCTTGTGCTCATTAAGCAGCGCCTGGTTGCCGAGCAGCAGACGGCGGCCTTCGGCTTCGCCGCTGACCCCCAGCCCGCGCAGCGTGCGGAAGTTTTCTACCGCAGGCAGGCGTTGGTCCGCGGCTTTGTCGAGAATGGCGCGCGCCAGCGGGTGGCTGGAACCTTGCTCCAGAGACGCCGCCAGACGCAGAGCGGTGGACTCATCCATGGCGGTAAAGGTTTTTATCGCCACCACCTGCGGTTTACCCTCGGTCAGGGTACCGGTTTTATCAAAGACCAGCGTATCGAGAGTGCTGGCGCGCTGCAGCGCATCGGCGTCGCGCACCAGTACGCCGTACTCCGCCGCGCGGCCCACGCCGGAGATAATCGACATCGGCGTTGCCAGCCCCAGGGCGCACGGACAGGCGATAATCAGCACCGTGGTGGCGATCACCAGGGTATAGACAATTTGCGGCGCCGGGCCAAAAAAGTACCAGATCGCGGCGCTGAACAGGGCTATCGCCACAACCGCCGGGACGAACACGGCGGAGATTTTGTCCGCCAGCTGGCCGATTTCAGGTTTACTGCTCTGCGCCTGGCGCACCATGCGGATAATGCGCGCCAGGGTGGTTTGACTGCCGACGGCGCTGGCGGTAAACAGTACGCTGCCGTCCTGCACTACGGTCCCTGCATGAACGGCGTCACCGTCGCCTTTTTGCTGCGGCACTGGCTCGCCGGTGAGCATCGCTTCATCGAACCAGGCTTCGCCCTGGCTAATGACGCCGTCGACCGGTACGCGATCGCCGGTGGTCAGACGCAGGACCATTCCCGCCTGAACCTCAGCCAGCGGCAGATCTTTTTCGCCTTCGTCGGTGACCACCCTCGCTGACGGCGGGGTTAAATCGAGCAGTTTTTCCAGCGCTTTCGAAGAGCGCTGGCGCGCGCGGGCTTCCAGCATATGGCCGAGGTTAATCAGACCGATAATCATCGCGCTGGCTTCATAATAAAGGTGGCGGGCTTCCATCGGAAACCACTGCGGCCACAGGTTGACGCTCATTGAATAGAGCCAGGCGACGCCGGTACCCAGCGCCACCAGAGTATCCATGGTCGCGGTGCCGTTTTTCAGGCTTTTCCACGCGCTGCGGTAGAAATGGCCGCCGGCAAAGACCATCACCGCCAGGGTGACAACACCGATAGTCAGCCACAGGGAGCGGTTATCATCGCTGACCATCATATTGTCGCCGATCATTCCCCAGCCCATGACCGGGATACCGACCAGCAGGGCGACGATAGCCTGCCAGCGGAAGCGCTTCATTGTGGCGACGGCGGTTTCCTGCTGGCGCTCGCGGCGTTCGAGGTCGTCTTCGATAGCTTCCGCGCCGTAGCCCGCTTTCTCTACGGCCTGGACTAATTCTGCGGCGGACGCGCTGCCCATCACCAGCGCAGTGCGTTCCGCCAGGTTGACCCGCGCCTGCGAGACGCCAGGCACCGCGGCGAGCGCGTGTTGTACCCGGGATACGCAGCTGGCGCAGCTCATGCCGTTGATTAACAGCTGCTGGCTGTCATCTTCGTCACGGGCTGCCGGAAGCTCAGAGGTGGCCGCTGTCAGCGCTTCCGGCGGGATTGATGATTCTGCCAGCGGTTTAGCCTTTGGGTGGCTGAGCTCCGCGCCGTATCCGGCCTGTTTAATGGTCTCAATCAGCGCTTCCGCGCTGGCGCTGCCCGTGACGTGGGCTTCGGTAACGGTGACTTCCGCCTGCTCAACGTCGGGACGCTGCTCCAGACTCTCTTTCACCCGTTTAACGCAGTGGCCGCAGGAGAGGCCATCAAGCGCGAGGTCGATAGTGGTAGACATACATAACTCCTGAATAAATTTCCGGTTAATGATTGACCGAACACACTCTTTCATCGAGTATTAACAAGGTTAAACCTTCCAGCAAGGGGAAGGTCAAGGGGGAAAGATGAATATTAGCGATGTGGCGAAAAAGACCGGCTTAACCAGCAAAGCGATCCGTTTTTACGAGGAGAAGGGGCTGGTGACGCCGCCGCTGCGTAGCGAAAACGGCTACCGCAGCTACAGCCAGCAGCATCTGGATGAACTGACCCTGCTGCGCCAGGCGCGCCAGGTGGGGTTTAATCTGGAAGAGTGTCGCGAGCTGATATTCCTGTTCAACGATCCCTCGCGGCACAGCGCCGACGTGAAACGCCGGACGCTGGAGAAAGTCGCGGAAATTGAGCGGCATATCAGCGAGCTGCAGGGCATGCGTACGCAGCTGCTGGCGCTGGCGGACTCCTGCCCCGGCGATGACAGCGCGGATTGCCCGATCATCGATAATCTCTCAGGCTGCTGTCACCGCAAGGCGCAGGTTTAACGCCGCGCCGGGTTGAGCATAAAGACCACCGTGCCGCGGTAGTAGGGGGAGTCATTCAGCTGCATTTCCGCCTGCCGATCGCGTCTGCCGTTTTGCACCAGCCCGAGTTTGAACGGGATACGCAGCCGGCTGAGCGCGGGGAGATAGTCCTGATAATTCGCCACCGTGTGGCGTCCTTGATAGCTTTGCACCACCAGTTCATCAACCGCAAGCGCGTTCAGTGTGGCAATATCGCCGGTTTTAGCCCAGTCCAGCAGGCCCGTTACCCCCAGCGCGAACTCTGGCGGCAGCTGCTGGCGTAGCTGTTGCAAAAACTGGGCGTAGTCGGCGAGCTGATATGTGGCTGCGTCAAAATCAACCTGCAGACCAACCACCTGATTGCCAGCCGCCCGCCAGCGCTGCATCAGGCGTACGATCCGCGGCACAATCGTCTGTGGTACATCAAGTGTGGTAAACCGGACGGTAAGCCAGATTGCGGGAAACGTCAGGCGGCTGACCGGCAGGCCGAGGCGCTGGAATATGACCTCGCCAGCGCGCGTCAGCACCTCGCCCTGATGCAGATATACCGTCTGCGCGTTCTGCAGATCGTTGCTGGCTTTCACCCCGGACCACAGCCAGAAGGCGGAATGCTGGCGCGCATCAACGCGCTCCGCCGCCTGCGCTGACCCGGACAGCAGCGCGATTACCAGTAATATTTGAGTTTTTGCGCCCACGGGCTTCCCGGATACTGCGTTTTCAACTGCGTGAACCAGCCCTTACGCTGCAGTTTTTCGACATCTTCGCCGCCGCATTCGTTGCTACCGGAGGGGGCGTAACAGAGAATCGCCCGATAGAGCGCATAGCTTTTATCTTCCGGCTCCGCTTTCGGCGAGGTGATAATCTGCTGGTAATAGCTTTGGCGATCGTACTGTCCCAGAGGCTGCTGGCGGTTGGTGGCGGGCTCGAGCATATCGTTGCCGGCGTGGTCTTTCCACAGATCAACATGCGTCTGCGTGGTGCGGAAGAACTCGCCCAGGCAGTTAAGCCCGTGGGCATCATCGGCGTTTTTACTGAGCACGGTGACGGTGTCATCCAGGCTGCGGCAGGCATAACCGGCTTCGGTCGCCTCGCCATCCCAGTCGAAGCTGCTAAGGTTGACGTCGTCAAAGGCCTCGCTGATTACCGGCTGGGTAATGGCGGTGGCGAGCTTTTTGTCGTTCAGCCAGTCGCCGAAACGATTTTCCGTGAGATCCCGCACCAGCAGCGTATGCAGAGCGATAGTACGTTCTTCATTATTGGGACCGTTGGCCGCCTGTTGGCGTAGCAGTTCAGGCGAGGCCTGGGTTTTCAGCACTCGGGAGCGAAAGCGTAGATTGGTCACCGGGCTATCGGCGGCAAAGATAGCCGCCGCGTTACCGCTGTAGACCAGCGTTGCCGCCAGTTTTGCCTGGATATACTGCTGTTGCTCGGGGTTTTGGCTAAGTTGTAGCAGCTGCTGCCAAAAATCGCGCGCCGCGGGCCACTGTGTTTGTCCCATTAGCGCTTCGCCGTAGAGGACCTGTTCGCTGAAGGCGAGAATATCATTCGCCGGCAGCGTTTTTGCCGGCGTGACAGCCTGCAGGATGGCGGCATTGTTGCCCGTCGCGCTCCACAGCTGCAGCTGCAGGTCGCGCCACAGCGGCAGATCTCCGCTCTTCTCAAACGCCGCTTTGCTGGCGTCAAGCTGTGCCTGGGTTAAGGTTGGCTTATTGTCAGCATTCAGGCGCAGGGCGCGGAGAAGTTCGACATAGCTGACCTGCGGCGCGTCCGGGAATGCTGCCAGAACGGGCTGCGCGTAGAACGGCATGCCGAAGACATTATCATATTCACTCACCAGTTTACGCAGTTCCCCGGCGTCGGCAGCCTGCCGGAAGGCCTGCTCATAGAGTCCGGCCAGCTGCGGCCACGCCTGCAGATACCAGTTAATGCGGCGCAGCATATTGCGCGCGGAGTCGGCATAAAGCCCTGCGGGCCAGCGTTGCAAATAGGTTTGTGCTTCTTTTTGCGCCTGTGCGGCATCATCACGATTGATGCGCGCAATATCAAAATCGCCGTACTGCCCGATGCTGTTCTGGCTACTTTTGTTGAGCGCCGTGCGCATCAGCATATATTGCGCGGTCTCGGTCAGCCAGGGCTGCTGACTCTCCAGCAACAGGGTGAAATCGTGGGTCGCGGCGGTGTAATTGCCGCCATAGAAGTGGGCGATGCCGGAAAGGTAATAAGCGAATAAGTCGGCGTCCGCATCTGCCGGGAAGCTATTGAGGATATCAGCGACTGCGGTGATATTGGCGCCATAAAACAGTTTCAGCCGCGCCAGCGCCAGGTCATGACGCTGCTGCGGGGTCACAGAGGGCGCGGCGAGCAGGGCGGCGTTGAACTGGCTGACGGCGGCAAGGGTGTTGCTGACAAAGCGGTTTTCCAGTTCATAGTCGGATGTTCCCAGCCGTTCAGCCGAATTGGCCGGCATGATCTGCGCCGGATCGATATTCAGCGCCGCCATTTGTTGGATGAAGGTTTCATCTTCGCGTTGCGCCGGCGGCGCGGGAGGCGGCGGCGCGCTATCCCACTCAGGATGCCAGGCGAAGTAAACATCGCGGGTACGGCTGACATCAGCGGGAATGGCCTGAACGGGCAGGGCGAAAGATTTCGCTTCGCTCAGCAGGCGCAGCAAGTTGTCCCGCGAGTCATTTCCCGGTGTCAGTACAGGTTCGCCTTTTAGCAGGCATAGCGGGTCGCTCCACGAGCAATCTTCGATATCAGCAGAAGCATATGCCTGAGCGGCTGCCGCGAGCAGGGCGCAGAGCGAAAGGGTAAACGTTGTCTTCCTGACCATGACGGATGTCCTGTGGCGTGATTATTGTGATACGACTCTTATATGTAGGGTTATGCCTTCGATGGCGACCACTTCAACCTTGCTGCCCGCCGCGAGGTCGTCATCGGCAATAACCGGCCATGAACTGTCGCCCACGCGGACGTGTCCGCGGCCGTTAACCAGCGCCGCTTCCAGCGTAAAGCGGCGGCCAAGCAGCTGCTGCCCGCGCTGATTAAGCTGAGCGTCCGCCGGCTTCTGGCGCTTAACGCGGTTACGCAGCCAGCGCGACCACAGCCAGGCCGCCAGCAGGGTCAGCACGGCGAACAGCGTGCCCTGCCACTCCCAGCTCAGCGGCAGCATCCAGACCAGCAGCCCGGTCACGACGCCGGCAATGCCGCTCCACAGCAGATAACCGTTGCCGCCGAGCATTTCCGCCGCCAGCAGCAGCCCGCCGAGGCTGAGCCAGAAAATATGCGGGTGGGCGAGAATCAGCGCGATCATGATTTTTTCTGCGCGCCAGCGCCTTCTTTAAGCAGCTCGCCGATCCCGGCGATGGAGCCCATCAGGCTGCTGGCATCGAGCGGCATCAGCACCACTTTACTGTTGTTGGCCGCGCCAATTTGCTGCAGCGCATCGGTATATTTCTGCGCGACGAAGTAGTTGATGGCCTGAATGTCGCCGGAAGCGATAGCGGATGAGACCATCTGCGTAGCGCGCGCTTCCGCTTCCGCGGAACGTTCGCGCGCCTCTGCCTGTAAAAACGCCGACTGACGCTCGCCTTCGGCTTTGAGGATCTGCGACTGCTTCTCGCCCTCGGCTTTTAAAATTTCCGCCTGACGTATCCCTTCGGCCTCAAGAATATAGGCGCGCTTGGTGCGCTCGGCTTTCATCTGGGCGTTCATTGAGGCGATAAGCTCCGCCGGCGGGCGTACGTCGCGGATCTCAACGCGGGTGATTTTGATGCCCCACGGGTTGGTCGCTTCATCGACAATATGCAGCAGGCGGGTGTTGATGCTGTCGCGCTGGGAGAGCATTTCGTCCAGCTCCATGGAGCCCAGCACGGTACGAATGTTGGTCATGGTCAGGTTGATAATCGCCAGCTCGAGGTTGCTGACTTCATAGGCGGCTTTCGGCGCGTCGATAACCTGAATAAAGCACACCGCATCAATGGTGACGTTGGCGTTATCGCGCGAAATCACCTCCTGCGAAGGGATATCGAGCACCTGCTCCATCATATTAATTTTGCGCCCGATACGATCCATAAAGGGCACCACCAGGCTCATCCCCGGCTGCAGCGTTTGCGTATAGCGGCCAAAGCGCTCTACCGTCCACTGGTAGCCCTGAGGAACGATTTTTACCGCCGCTCCGACGATAACCAGCGCGACGAAAATAAGAATGGGGATAAAAATCAGCATCAAAAACCTCCTGTCTTGTTGCCTGTTGATGCGCCGGGAGAGTGGCGCGCGTTTAACCAGAGTATATCTTTCCGCGCATCCGGGTGAAAGAAAAGTGGAGTAAACTAGAGGCGTTGTCGAAAAACTGGGAATAATAATGACCGAAAGTAACGCTATTTTGCGCCTGGACAATGTGGGTTTTCAGGCCGATGGAGTGACCATCCTTAATGAGATGAGTTTTCAGCTCAGGGCAGGGGAATTTAAGCTGATTACCGGCCCTTCCGGCTGCGGAAAAAGCACGTTATTAAAAATAATCGCTTCGCTGCTGAGCCCCACTGCGGGAAGCATTTTCTTCGCCGGTAAAAACATTAATGACTTAACGCCGGAAACCTATCGTCAGCAGGTTTCCTACTGCGCGCAAACCCCGGCGCTGTTCGGCGATTCAGTGTATGACAACCTGGTCTTCCCGTGGCAGATCCGTCATCAACAGCCGGATCCTAAGGCGCTGGTGGCCGATCTTGCCCGCTTCGGTCTGGCGAAGAATACGCTGGAAAAGTCAATCAATGAACTTTCGGGCGGGGAAAAGCAGCGAGTTTCGTTGATTCGCAATCTGCAGTTTTTACCGCAGGTGCTGCTGCTCGATGAAATTACCAGCGCGCTGGACGAGAGCAATAAAAAAAACGTGAATGAGATTATCCATCGCTACACGACCGAAAAAAATATCGCCGTTCTGTGGGTCACTCACGATAGCAATGAAATTGCCCATGCGGATGAAGTGATTACCCTAAAGCCTGCCGGCGGAAAAGCGCAGGAGGAGAAAAAAAATGAACGGGCATAATATTACTAACGAATCGCTGGCGCTCTCCATGGTTCTGGTGCTGGTGGCGATCGTGGTCAGCTACCGGGAAAAGCTGGCGCTGGAAAAAGATATTATCTGGAGTATCTGCCGGGCGATTGTGCAACTGATTATCGTCGGCTATGTGCTGAAATATATCTTTAACGTTAATCACGCCGTGCTGACGCTGCTGATGGTGCTGTTTATCTGCTTTAACGCGGCGTGGAATGCGAAAAAGCGCAGCAAATATATCGATAAAGCCTTTGTTTCTTCGTTTATCGCGATAACCACCGGCGCCGGATTAACCCTGGCGGTGCTGGTTTTTTCCGGATCGATTGCGTTTGTGCCGATGCAGGTGATTCCGATTGCCGGGATGGTGGCCGGTAACGCGATGGTGGCGGTCGGGCTGTGCTACAACAACATGGGGCAGCGTTTCAGCAGCGAGCAGCAGCAGATCCAGGAGAAGCTGAGCCTGGGCGCGACGCCGAAGATGGCTTCCGCAAGGCTTATCCGCGATAGCATTCGCGCCGCGCTGATCCCGACGGTAGATTCGGCGAAAACGGTGGGGCTGGTGAGCCTGCCGGGGATGATGTCGGGGCTGATTTTCGCCGGGATTGATCCGGTAAAAGCGATTAAGTACCAGATTATGGTGACGTTTATGCTGCTGTCGACTGCCAGCCTGTCAACGATTATCGCCGGGTATCTGACCTACCTGAAGTTCTTTAATGCTCGCCATCAGCTGGTGGTGACGCAACTGAAAAAACGCGCGTAAGTTTTTTCCCCGGAGGCGGCGCTGAACGCGCCTGTCCGGGCTACCGTCCCGCTGACGGCGGGTAACCTGTAGCCCGGCTAAGCGCAGCGCGAGCCGGGTTTTTTACGATTAATAAAGCAGAGAGTAGAGCTGGCGGCGGTACTTCGCGGCCAGCGCGTCACCGGTGCCGAGGGCGGAGAGGATCTCCTGCAGCAGCTTGCGAACCTCGCCGTTTCCGGCGCCTAAATCTTTTTGCAGATGGCTGAACAGCAGCGCCAGCGCCTCTTCGTTACGCCCCACCTGATGCAGCTGTAATGCCAGCTGGGAGGCCAGCGCCGCGTCTTCCGGGTTCTGCTCTACCTGCTGCTGCAGCTGCTGAATTTCCGGCGTGTCGGCGGCTTTTTTCAGCAGCTCGATCTGCGCCACCAGTCCCTGATAGCGGGTATCCTGATCCTGCAGCGGCACGGTTTTCAGCACCGTTTCCGCTTCATCGGAACGGTGGAGGGCAATCAGCGTTTCCGCCAGCAGCAGGCCAATCTGGCTCTCCTGGTTCGACAGTTGCCAGGCGTCTTTCAGCAGCGGCAGCGCTTCGGCGTAGTTCTCTTCCTCCATCAGCGCCAGCGCCTGCTGCGCTTTGAGCTCCTCTTCGCGCGGCAGGAACTTATCCAGCAGCGCGCGCACCGCTTCTTCCGGCTGCGGGCCTTCGAAGCCGTCGACCGGCTGACCGTTCTGGAACAGGTAAACCGTAGGGATTGCGCGCAGGCCAAACTGCGAAGCCAGCATTTGTTCGGCATCGCAGTCAACTTTAGCGAGGGTAAACAGGCCGTTGTACTGGACGGCGAGGCTCTCCAGTACCGGCGTCAACTGCTCGCAATGTTGGCTGCGCGCGGACCAGAAATAGAACAGCACCGGCGTTGTCGCGGACTGCTGTAGCGTCTGGTGTAGGTTAGCTTCGGTAATATTGACAATATTCTGTGCGGACATGAGCAAGTCTCTTTAATCGATATTTGTATAGATATATGGGGGCGACGGCAGGCGCTTCAACTTAGCCCTGGATAATTTTGTCCATCGCGCGGGTCGGCAGCAGGCGTTTCAGCAGGGCGACCGCATGCGCCACCAGAGTGACCCGGTAGCGCAGCTTCGGTTTATCGCTGACAAAAGCATGGCGCACTTTTTCCACCACCGCTTCCGGCCCGAGAGTAAAGCGGGCGGCGATGCCGGGGTTTTCCACCGGCTTATCGGTCTGGGTCTGGTTGACGTTGTTGGTGAAGCGGGTGTGGATCGGGCCCGGCTCAATCAGGATGACCTTAATTCCGCTGTGGCGCAGCTCCATGCGCAGCGCGTCTGACCAGGCTTCCAGCGCGAATTTGCTGGCGGCATAGGCGCCGCGGCCGGGGCTGGAGATAATTCCCATCACCGATGAGGTCATCACAATACGCCCTTCGCCGTGCGGCTCCATCGCCGGAAGCAGCAGCATCGTTAGCTGATGGACGCCGAAAAAGTTGGCGGAAAACTGCTGCTCCATCTGCTGGCGGCTGATGGTCGGCAGCGGGCCGTAGACGCCGTAGCCCGCGTTGTTAAACAGGCCGTACAGGCGGTTGTCGGTCAGGGCAATCACCTCGGCGGCGGCACGTTCAACGCTCTGCGGATCGTCAAGATCCAGCAACACACCGGTCAGCCCCAGCTCCTGCATCCGTGCGACATCTTCCGCTTTGCGGCAGGCGGCCAGCACGTTAAAGCCCTGGCGCTTTAAATCAAGGGCGCTTTCAAGACCAATTCCGCTGGAACATCCTGTAACTAAAACCGATTTTTGCATAACTTTACCTGCAAATGACTCGCTGTTATCAGGAGTCATGATTAACTAAGGGAGCCAAACGCGTCGCCATCCAGTCGGCGATAAACGGCTGGGCGTCGCGATTAGGGTGAATTCCATCGTCCTGCATCCACTGCGGTTTCAGATAAACCTCTTCCATAAAAAAGGGCAGCAGAGGAATATCAAACTCTTTGGCCAGTGCCGGATAAATTGCGCTAAAGGCTTCATTATAACGGCGGCCATAGTTGGCGGGCAGGCGAATTTGCATCAGCAGCGGCTGGGCGTTCGCCGCTTTGATATGCTCAATAATGGTACGCAGCGCCTGCTCCGTCTGCTGCGGCGGGAAACCGCGCAGCCCGTCGTTACCGCCCAGCTCTACCAGCACCCAGCGCGGCTGATGCTGCTTAAGCAGAGCCGGCAGCCTTGCCAGCCCCTGCTGCGAGGTATCGCCGCTGATGCTGGCGTTAACCACCGGCGTTTTGGTCTGCCACTTATCGTTAAGCAGCGCAGGCCAGGCGGTATTGCCCGCCATGCGATAACCGGCGCTCAGACTGTCGCCGAGAACCAACAGCGTGTCGGCCGCCATCGCGCGGCAGGTAAACAGGACCAGAAACAGGAAAGGCAAATGCCAGCGGAAAACATACTTGAAGTTCATCATCTTAAGAAATCCGTCGGTCAGGGTGAGCATCAGCTTTCCATCCTTACCGGAGTTGAGCTGGTTGTCAAACAGGGGCAGACCATCGCCCTGATTGGCGAGTCGGGGTCCGGTAAATCGACGCTGCTGGCGATCCTCGCCGGGCTGGACGACGGCAGCAGCGGGGAGGTTTCGCTGCTCGGACAGCCGCTGCACCAGATGGACGAAGAGGCGCGGGCGAAGCTGCGCGCTAAGCATGTCGGCTTTGTGTTTCAATCTTTTATGCTGATACCCACCCTCAATGCGCTGGAAAACGTTGAGCTTCCTGCGCTGCTGCGCGGCGAAAGCGATAGCCAGAGCCGCGGCAGCGCCCGGGCGCTGCTGGAGCAGCTGGGGCTGGGCAAACGCCTGCATCACCTGCCGGTACAGCTCTCCGGCGGCGAGCAGCAGCGGGTCGCGCTGGCGCGCGCGTTTAACGGCCGCCCGGAGCTGCTGTTCGCCGATGAACCCACCGGCAACCTCGACCGTCACACCGGGGATAAAATCGCCGACCTGCTGTTCTCGCTGAACCGCGAGCACGGCACCACGCTGATCCTCGTCACCCACGACCCGCTGCTGGCGGCGCGCTGCGACCGACGGCTGAGGCTGGTGGATGGCCAGCTGCAGGAGGAAGCATGATCGCCCGCTGGTTCTGGCGCGAATGGCGCTCGCCGTCGCTGCTGATCGTCTGGCTGGCGCTGAGCCTGGCGGTGGCCTGCGTGCTGGCGCTGGGCTCGATAAGCGACCGCATGGAGAAAGGACTCAGCCAGCAGAGCCGGGAATTTATGGCCGGCGACCGCACGCTGCGCAGCTCGCGCGAAGTCCCGGGCGCATGGATTGACGAAGCGCGTCGCCTTGGTTTAACCGTCGGCGAACAGCTGAGCTTCGCCACTATGACGTTTTCCGGCGATACGCCGCAGCTGGCGGACGTCAAAGCGGTTGACGACACCTATCCGCTATATGGTCAGCTGCAGACCCAGCCGCCGGGGCTGAAGCCGCACGCCGGCACCGTGCTGCTGGCGCCGCGATTAATGGCGCTGCTGAATCTGAAAACCGGCGACACCATCGACGTGGGCGACGCCACGCTGCGCATTGCCGGCGAGGTGATACAGGAGCCGGATGCCGGATTTAACCCCTTCCAGATGGCGCCGCGGCTGATGATGAATACCGCAGACGTGGCGAAAACCGGCGCGGTGCAGCCCGGGAGCCGCGTCTCCTGGCGCTATAAGTATGCCGGAACCCCGCAGCAGCTGGCGGACTACGAAAAGTGGCTGCTGCCGAAGCTGGGGCCTGAACATCGCTGGATCGGCCTGGAGCAGGATGACAGCGCGCTGGGTAAATCGCTGGAGCGCTCGCAGCAGTTTTTGCTGCTGTCGGCGCTGTTAACGCTGCTGCTGGCGGTCGCCGCGGTGGCGGTGGCGATGAGTCATTACTGCCGTAGTCGTTACGATCTGGTGGCGATCCTTAAAACCCTCGGCGCCGGGCGGGCGCAGCTGCGCAAGCTGATTGTCGGCCAGTGGCTGATGCTGCTGGCGCTGGCGGTGGTTGCCGGCGGGGCGATGGGCGTCGGGCTGGAGCATATTCTGCTGCTGATGCTTAAGCCGGTGCTCCCGGCGGCGCTGCCGGCGGCGAGCGGCTGGCCGTGGCTGTGGGCGATCGGCGCGATGGTGGTGATTTCCCTACTGGTCGGGCTGCGTCCTTATAGACTGCTGCTGGCGACGCTGCCGCTGCGGGTGCTGCGCCAGGATGTCGTCGCCAACGTCTGGCCGCTGACGATCTATATTCCAGTGGTGTGCGCGGTGGTGGTAGCCCTGCTGGCGCTGCTGATGGGCGGCAGCCCCCTGCTATGGGCGGTGCTGGCGGGCGCCGTGGTGCTGGCGCTGCTGTGCGGCCTGGCGGGATGGGGCGTTCTGTGGCTACTGAAGCGTTTGACGTTAAAAGCGCTGCCGCTGCGCCTGGCGGTGAACCGTCTGCTGCGTCAGCCGTGGTCGACCCTGAGCCAGCTGGCGGCCTTTTCGCTGTCGTTTATGCTGCTGGCGCTGCTGCTGGTGCTGCGCGGCGATCTGCTTGACCGCTGGCAGCAGCAGCTGCCGCCGGAAAGTCCTAACTATTTCCTGATTAACATTGCGCCGGAGCAGGTGGTACCGGTGAAAACCTTCCTCGCCGAACATCAGACCCGCGCCACCGAGTTCTACCCCATCGTGCGCGCCCGTCTGACGCAAATTAACGGTCAGGTGACGGAGGGCAATAAAGATGAAGCCCTGAACCGGGAGCTTAACCTCACCTGGAGCCGCGAGCGTCCGGATCATAATCCGCTGGTTGCCGGTAGCTGGCCGCCGAAGGCGGGCGAGGTGTCGATTGAAGAGGGGCTGGCGCAGCGTCTGGGCGTCAAGCTCGGCGATAGCGTGACCTTTACCGGGGATACTCAGGACTTTAGCGCGAAGGTGTCCAGCGTGCGTAAAGTCGACTGGGAGAGCCTGCGGCCGAACTTCTTCTTTATCTTCCCGCAGGGGGCGCTCGACGGCCAGCCGCAAAGCTGGCTGACCAGCTTCCGCTGGGATAACGGCAACGGGATGCTCACGCAGCTCAACCGCGAATTCCCCACCGTCAGCCTGCTGGATATCGGCGCGATTTTGCAGCAGATTGGCCAGGTGCTGACCCAGGTAAGCCGCGCGCTTGAGGTAATGGTGATTCTGGTCACCGCCTGCGGCGTTTTGCTGCTGCTGGCGCAGGTACAGGTCGGGATGCGTCAGCGTTATCAGGAGCTGGTGGTCTGGCGCACGCTGGGGGCCGGGAAGTCTCTGCTGCGCACCACGCTGTGGGCGGAGTTCGCGCTGCTGGGCGTGGTGTCCGGCGTCGTGGCGGCGATTGGCGCTGAGGTGGCGCTGGCGCTGCTGCAAAGCAAAATCTTTGACTTCCCGTGGTCTCCGGACTGGCGGCTGTGGGTGATGCTGCCGCTGTGCGGGGCGATACTGCTGTCGCTGTGCGGCGGCTGGCTGGGGCTGCGTCTGCTGAAAGGTAAGGCGCTGTTCCGCCAGTTTAGTCAGGGATAGGGTTAGCTATGTAGCCCGGGTAAGGCGTTATCCGCCACCCGGGGGTTTCACTGTATGCGGGAAAGTAGCCCGGGTAAGGCGTCAGCCGCAACCCGGGGGGTTACCCGGTACGGATGCGCGTTGCTATTGCAGATGACCGTGGTTCAGCGCGGTGAGCGGCTCATTAACATCGAAAATTTTGCAGATAACCTCGTTTACGCCGAGAGATTTCAGACGCGCGGTGTGCTTGTTGAGATAAGCGAGCGCGGTTTCTTCATTCGCAAAAAGATAGATCCCGCCCGCCTCCTGATTTTTTTCGCTTTCCGTCCAGACCTTCCAGATAAACCCCGGCTCCTGATTGATGGACTCGGCCAGCTCCACGAGCTGACGGGACATCTCGTTGCCGAAGGGACCGTTAAAGGCAAAGTGCAGCTGCAGTAGTTTTTTCGACATACTTCCTCCATGGATGATGTTTGCGCGGTAATAGACCATTTTAATGACATGGCGATGAAAAGATAACCACAGTTTTTTTAACGGCACAAAATGGTAAGTCACTGATTTTTAACCGCACGAAACATTAAAAACTCAACAACACGCCATACTCGATCGCAGTTAATATTCAACTGGCAAATATAAGGTTGCTTATTAATCAAGGAAAAAGTATGGCACATAAAATAAAAGCGCTGGCGATAACGATCGGCGCAGCCCTGGCGTTAACCTCTTTTGCATCCCAGGCGGAAATTACGCTTTTAAAACAAGATCCGCAGGCGGGCGATCCGTTAAGCCGGCTTAATTTCACCGTCGGCGGGAGCATCCGTCCCCAGTTCAACATGATGTCCGGCGACGGA
Source organism: Klebsiella sp. CB_Kp196 (assembly GCF_040061575.1). Lineage (NCBI taxonomy): Bacteria > Pseudomonadati > Pseudomonadota > Gammaproteobacteria > Enterobacterales > Enterobacteriaceae > Klebsiella > Klebsiella sp. CB_Kp196. The sequence continues at coordinate 20,722 of NZ_JBEAFH010000067.1, read as the reverse complement.
GACAAAGGCTCTTATAAACGTAACGGTTTCGATGGCGGTACCCGTTTCCGCTTCGCCGCCGACTACTATCTGTTCGATGATATTAGCTGGATCAGCTACTACGAGCTGGGCGTCAATATTCCGGCGCTTTTCGACTGGGATAACCACTACGCCGAAGGCGCGAATAACACCAGCCGCCGTATGCTCTATACCGGTCTGAAAAGCGATACCTGGGGGACGTTAACCTACGGTCAGCAGAACAGCGTTTATTACGACGTGGTTGGGGTAAAAACCGATATCTGGGATTACGACATGATAGGCCAGGCGCCGGGTAACGGCATCAACGGCGACTACGATGGCTCCTATCGCTCACGCAATATGCTGAAATATAAGAAAACCGTTGGCGATGTCGATCTTTACGCCTCTTATCTGTTTGAGGACAGCGAATATCTGCCGGGAAACGGCCTGCGCTACAAGCGTAAAGGCGGCGGCTCCATCGGCGCCGATTACCACATCATGAAGGATTTGACCTGGGGCGCAGCGTGGAACTATACCCGCGCCGATATGCGTAACCCCTCCAGTTCAGACAGCAAATCATACGATCAGAATATCGTCGGTACCGCGCTAAGCTGGACGCCGGATAACTGGACCTTCTCCTTCGGCGGCGGCTGGTATCAGAACTTCCTGACCACCAAAAAAACCGATGTTCATAACTACTTCGCGGGCGATGCCTGGGGTATTGAGTACTTTGCCGGTTATAAATTCCCGATTGGTCAGTATGCGGTGAAATCCATTCAGCCGTACTTTATGGGCGACCGCCTGCAGTACGTGAACGGCCGCAACTATCAGCGGATTGATAACGGCGTCGGCGTGAGCTTCCAGCTGGATTATGGTTTCCGCGTTGACTATGAACACGTCTTCACGTCGAGCACCGACAACCTGGGCGATATGAACCTGGTGCGTCTGCGCTACGACTTCTAAGCGCTGACACTTCCCCGGTGACGCTGCGCTTAGCGGGGCTACAGGTTCACCGCAGTCTGCGGACCCGTAGCCCGGCTAAGGCATTTACGCCGCAAGCCGGGACAAGAGAGGATGTGATTACTCCGCCAGCCAGGCGGCGACGTCCTGCCAGCTGCCGCGAAAAATAATCTTCTCCGCTTTTTTGCCGAGCTGGTAGCGGTACATCGGATCGTAATACTCGTTCAGCAGGGGAACCAGCCAGCTGAAGTGGGCTTCGGTGCTGGCGGTTCGCTGCTGCTCAAGCAGGGCTTCATCAAGCCGGGCGGTGAGCTGGGCAAAACGCTGTAACCCGAGGCGGCGGCGGATTGCGAACAGACCATGATGCAGATATTCGCTATACGCCTGCCAGCCTTGCTCTTCGCCGTAGGCCGCCAGGAAATCATGATGCATGCGCGCAAAATACTCTTCCCGCAGCCGTTCAAGACGGACAGCGAACGGATCTTCCACCACCGCCAGCGGCGACTGCGCCATGCGAAGACGCATGCACTCCGGCAGGTGATTGGCGCCAATCATATGCCCCTCATCCTCCAGCACCCAGCGCGTCTGCTGCCCTGACTTTTTGAGCATTGCCACGGCCAGGTGATTTTCAAAGGTTGCCTGCTGATGCTGCTTCTGTAGGGTTCGGCCAAATGAAGAGCCGCGATGATGGGCGAGCCCTTCGAGATCGATACCGTCCGGTTGAGCGCCGACCAACTGGGTTTTACCGTTACCGGTACAGCCGCCGATCAGCACGATAGGGCGCTGCACCAGCTCTTCGGTAAGCTGTATCGCCGCCTGGCGCAGCGCCTTATAGCCGCCGACGATCAGCGGGTAATCCACGCCCGCTTCCTTCAGCCACTGCTGGACGATATGCGAACGCTGGCCGCCGCGAGCGCAGCACAGGTAGCCCTCGGGATAGCGCGCGCAGGCCTCTTTCCAGGCGGCGAGGCGGCGGGCGCGAATCTCGCCGTTGACCAGCTGATGGCCCAGCGCGAGGGCGGCGTCCGGCCCCTGACGCTTATAGCAGGTGCCGACGGCGGCGCGCTCGTCATCGTTCATCAGCGGCAGGTTGATCGCCGCGGGTATGGCGCTTTGCCTGAATTCAACCGGGGCGCGTACGTCAATCAGCGGCGTATCGCTGGCGAGAATCTGCCGAATATTCTGTGGTACTAATTCCATCATTTAAACCGTTAAGCCATTCAGACGCGTCGCTCGACGCGATAATTCCTCTATTGTACGCGGTGAGCGGCAGGCTGAATTGATTTTTCACGGTGTATCGCTGAATAGCGTCAGGAATGGCTGGATTTAAGCATCCGTGGGGCTGGCAAGTTGGGTAGCCCGGCTAAGGCGCAGCGCGCCGCAAGCCGGGATAAAGGAGAGAGGATTACGCCAGCTGCGCCTGCGCCCAGAAGATACCGCTGGCATATTCCGGCAGCAGCAGCGGCTTCAGCGCTTCCAGCGTCGCGCTCAGGCGGTCGGTATCGCTGTCGGTCAGGTTCAGGTGGCCGACTTTACGACCCGGACGTACCTCTTTGTCGTACCAGTGCAGATGCACCAGCGGCAGCTTCAGCCAGTCATAGTTCAGATCGGTACCGATCAGGTTGATCATCACCGACGGGCTGTTCACCACCGGCGGCGGCAGCGGCAGATCGGTAATCGCCCGCAGATGCAGCTCGAACTGGCTAATGGAGGCGCCGTTTTGCGTCCAGTGGCCGCTGTTGTGCACGCGCGGCGCCAGTTCGTTAATCAGCAGGCCATCAGCGGTGACGAAACACTCCATCGCCATCACGCCAACGTAGCCCAGCTCATGCATGATCGCCGACAGCATCTGCTCCGCCTGCGCCTGCTGGCGGGCATTGGCCTGCGGAAAAGCGACGCTGGCGCGTAAAATACCGTCCTGATGCAGGTTGCGGGTCAGAGGATAGAAGACCGTGCTGCCGTCCCGGGCGCGAGCGCCGACCAGCGACACCTCGCCGGAGAAGTTAATGCCCTGCTCAACGATACACTCGCCGTAGTTATCCTCCGGCAACTGCGCGGTTTCATTTTCCCGCAAACGCCACTGGCCGCGGCCATCGTAGCCGCCGACGCGGCGCTTAACGATAGCCAGCTCCCCGAGGCGGGCGAATACCGCAGGCCATTCGCTTTTATCCGCCAGAAGCTGCCACGGCGCGGTGGCGAGCGCCAGCTTATCGAACAGCTGCTTTTGCGTCAGGCGGTCGGCGATTATCGGGAAAACGTCGCGGTTAACGAAGGCGGAATGACGCGCCAGCTCGCGGGTCAGCGCCGTTTCCGGCCAGCGTTCAATCTCTGCGGTAATCACGCTTTGCTGTACCGGCACCGCTTCCGGGTCGGCTTCCAGACCGACCGGCCAGACCGCAATACCCAGCGGCTCGCCGGCCTGGCGCAGCATCCGGCCTAGCTGACCGTTGCCGAGAACGCAAACCTGCTTCATGCCGCACCCCGCGGATCCGGGTTATCCAGCACTTCATCGGTTTGCGCCTGACGCCAGGCGCTGAGGCGCTGGTGCAGTTCCGCATCGTGCTGGGCGAGGATCTGCGCCGCCAGCAGGGCGGCGTTGGCGGCCCCGGCTTTGCCGATGGCCAGCGTACCCACCGGGATGCCGCGCGGCATCTGGACGATGGAGTAGAGGCTGTCTACGCCGCTCAGCGCCGCGCTCTGAACCGGCACGCCTAACACCGGCACCAGCGTTTTCGCCGCAATCATGCCCGGCAGGTGCGCCGCGCCGCCGGCACCGGCAATAATCACCTGAAAACCGTTTTCTTCCGCGCCTTCGGCGAAGCTGAACAGTTTATCGGGCGTGCGGTGGGCGGAGACCACTTCGACATGGTACGGAACGTTCAGGGCATCAAGGATTTCTGCGGTAAACTGCATGGTAGCCCAGTCGCTTTTGGACCCCATCACGATGGCGATACGCGCCGAATTATTGCGGGAAGACATGCGTCTTAAAACTCCTGTGGGTGTGTTTCACACTGCTTTAGAGGCCACAGAGAATAGCATGAACTCCCGGCAAGGAAAACGGTTGCGTGCGCATGGCCAGCCGCCTTTGTGTTGTCGGTATTCGATGAAACGCGCCGGTTATGAGCGGGCAAAAAGTAAAACCAGCCCCCGTCCCCGGGTCAGCATAAGAATGCCCATCACCAGCAGGTAGATTTGCACAACGCGCTCATCGTGCGGCCCGGATAAATCGCGGAAAATAAAGAATCAGCCCTTGCCGGGGGCTAGAAAGGAAAATGAATCAGCTCAACGTCTTCTGGCGTCACTTTGACCATAGAGCCCTGGCTATGCCAGGCGCCGAGCACCACGCGGTACGCGGTCTGGCCGTTGGCTTCTAGCGGGTGGACGGCGGGGCGGTGCGTATGCCCGTGAATCAGCCACTGAACGCGATGTTTCTCCATGACGTCAACGACCGCCTGGGGATTCACATCCATAATTTCCATCGACTTGCTGCTGTTGGCCGCTTTGCTGTCGGCGCGCATTCTGGCGGCGATACGGCGGCGGATAAACAGCGGCAGGGCCAGAAACAGGCGCTGGATCCAGGGATTGTGAACTTTCGCGCGAAACGCCAGATAGCCTGCATCGTCGGTGCAGAGGGTGTCGCCGTGCATAATCAGCACCTTGCGCCCGTAGAGGTCGAGAAGCTTCTCTTCCGGCAGCAGGGTCATCGCGCTTTCGCGGGCAAAGCGCTTGCCGACGAGAAAGTCGCGGTTGCCGTGAAGGAAGTAGCAGGGGACGCCGGAATCGGCCAGCGCTTTGAGCGCTGAGGCGATTTGCCGATGCAGCGGGTTAGGATCGTCATCGCCGATCCAGGCTTCAAAGAGATCGCCGAGGATATACAGGGCGTCCGCCCTGCGGGCTTCCCCCTGTAAAAAGCGCAGAAAACCGGCGGTAATCGCCGGTTCTTCCGTTTGCAGATGCAAATCCGCAATAAAAAGTGTCGCCACGAATTATTCGCTAACGGTGACGCTTTTGATCACAACATCTTCTTTCGGCACATCCTGGTGCATGCCGCTGCGGCCGGTGGCGACCGCTTTGATTTTGTCGACCACGTCCATCCCTTCAACGACTTCTGCGAATACGCAGTAGCCCCAACCCTGCAGGCTTTCGCCGGAGAAGTTCAGGAAGTCGTTATCGGCGACGTTGATGAAGAACTGCGCGGTGGCGGAGTGGGGCGCCTGAGTACGGGCCATCGCCAGCGTACCGCGGGTGTTTTTCAGACCGTTGTTCGCTTCGTTCTGAATAGGAGATTTGGTGGTTTTCTGATTCATGCCCGGCTCAAAACCGCCGCCCTGAATCATAAAACCGTTGATTACACGGTGGAAAATAGTGTTGTCGTAGAAACCTTCACGACAGTAGTCCAGGAAGTTTTTAACTGTTTCCGGCGCTTTGTCGTCAAACGTCTTGATTACGATATCGCCATGATTGGTGTGGAAAGTAACCATTTTTGCATCCTGTTCCGATGATTGTGGTGCCTGCACCCGGAGTCGGGTGAGATATAGGGGGCTGTTATAGCATAACCGCGGGGTTGGATCACCTTGCAATGTGTGCTGCTTCGGGGTTGAATTAAGGTTAGAATACGCGACTTATATCCACACACGTCTACACGGAATCTTCGATGTTAAAAATTTTTAATACACTGACGCGCCAAAAAGAAGAATTTAAACCTATCCATGCCGGGGAAGTTGGCATGTACGTGTGTGGTATTACCGTTTATGACCTCTGTCACATCGGCCATGGCCGTACCTTCGTCTCATTCGATGTGGTCGCGCGCTACCTGCGTTTCCTGGGCTACAAGCTAAAGTACGTGCGCAATATCACCGATATCGACGACAAAATCATTAAGCGTGCTAATGAAAACGGCGAAAGCTTTGTTGCGCTGGTGGATCGCATGATTGCCGAGATGCACAAAGACTTCGACGCGCTGAATATCCTGCGCCCGGATATGGAGCCGCGAGCGACTCATCACATTGCGGAAATTATTGAGATTACCGAGCAGCTGATCGCTAAAGGCCACGCGTATGTTGCCGACAACGGCGATGTCATGTTCGATGTGCCGACCGATCCGAACTATGGCCAGCTGTCGCGTCAGGATCTCGACCAGCTGCAGGCCGGCGCGCGCGTTGATGTCGTTGACGTCAAGCATAACCCGATGGACTTTGTGCTGTGGAAGATGTCGAAAGAGGGCGAGCCAAGCTGGCCGTCGCCGTGGGGCGCGGGCCGTCCAGGCTGGCACATTGAGTGTTCAGCGATGAACTGCAAACAGCTGGGCAACCATTTTGATATTCACGGCGGTGGTTCGGATCTGATGTTCCCGCACCATGAAAACGAAATCGCCCAGTCCACCTGCGCCCACGACGGCGAGTACGTCAATTACTGGATGCACTCCGGGATGGTGATGGTTGACCGCGAGAAGATGTCAAAATCGCTGGGCAACTTCTTTACCGTGCGCGACGTGCTGAAGTTCTACGACGCGGAAACTATTCGCTACTTCCTGATGTCCGGCCACTATCGCAGCCAGCTGAACTACAGCGAAGAGAACTTAAAGCAGGCGCGTTCCGCGCTGGAGCGTCTGTATACCGCGCTGCGCGGAACCGACAAAACCGCAGAGCCGGCCGGCGGCGAGGCGTTTGAGGCGCGCTTTATCGAAGCGATGGACGACGATTTTAATACTCCGGAAGCCTATTCCGTGCTGTTCGATATGGCGCGTGAGGTTAACCGCCTGAAAACCGAAGATGCCGCCGCGGCCAACGCGATGGCGGCGCATATGCGCAAGCTCTCTTCTGTGCTGGGGCTGCTGGAACAGGAGCCGGATGCTTTCCTGCAGAGCGGCGCGCAGGCGGACGACGGGGAAGTGGCGGAAATTGAGTCGTTGATCCAGCAGCGTCTGGACGCGCGTAAAGCGAAAGACTGGGCGGCGGCGGATGCCGCGCGTGACCGTCTCAACGAGATGGGCATCGTGCTGGAAGATGGCCCGCAGGGCACCACCTGGCGCCGTAAGTAGTCTCATTCTCTCTTTTTAGCCGGGGCCATCCCCGGCATTTTTTTGCCCTGACTCAGGCTAAGAAACGAAGCGCGGTCCTGATTTCGCCTTCGTACGTTCCCGGCCAGCGGCTGCAGCGTTCGTTGGGAAGAAGAGGTATCAGGCGGAAGTGCAGGTTGCCGGAGGCAGCCAGGGGAGCGGCTGTGCTACACAGGACGTGATATCGGAAGATGGCGGCGCTGACTGAAGTGCAGAAAAACGAGAGATCATCTGTCGGGGTGGGGGGGCAGGCGCCGGTTGCGGCGCCTGAACGTTTTACTCGGTAACGGTAACGCTCTGACCTTCAAAGCTCACCGTTTGACCGGCGACGATTTTGCAGCGCTTGCGGGTTTCCACCACGCCGTCAACGTTGACCAGGCCGTCGGCAATAGCGATTTTCGCCTGCGCGCCGCTTTCGCTCCAGCCTTCCAGCTTCAGCAGGTCGCACAGTTCAACGTGCGGGTGTTTGCCTAAAGAAAAATTCGCCATCTCAGGCCTCCTGAATGTCGTGATACTCTTCGCACGCCTGCAGCGTGTTCTGAATGAGGGTGGCTACGGTCATCGGGCCGACGCCGCCGGGAACCGGCGTGATGTACGACGCGCGCGCGGCGGCATCTTCATAGACCACATCGCCAACCACTTTGCCGCTTTCCAGGCGGTTAATCCCGACATCGATCACGATCGCGCCTTCTTTAATCCATTCGCCCGGAATAAAGCCCGGTTTACCGACAGCCACGATCAGCAGGTCGGCATTTTCGACGTGATGACGCAGGTTTTTGGTAAAACGGTGGGTGACGGTGGTGGTGCAGCCTGCCAGCAGCAGCTCCATGCTCATCGGGCGTCCGACAATATTGGAGGCGCCAATGACCACCGCGTTCAGGCCGTAGGTATCAATGTTGTAACGCTCAAGCAGCGTGACGATCCCACGCGGCGTGCACGGACGCAGACGCGGCGCGCGCTGGCACAGACGGCCCACGTTATACGGGTGGAAACCGTCAACGTCTTTGTCCGGCGAAATGCGCTCCAGCACTTTGACATTATCAATGCCGGCGGGCAGCGGCAGCTGAACCAGGATGCCGTCGATGGCGCTATCCGCATTCAGGGTGTCGATGAGTTCCAGCAGCTCCGCTTCGCTGGTGGTTTCCGGGAGATCGTACGAGCGGGAGACGAAGCCTACCTCTTCACACGCTTTGCGCTTGCTGCCGACATAAATCTGCGATGCCGGGTTGCTGCCGACCAGCACGACGGCTAACCCTGGAGCACGAAATCCGGCCGCAACGCGCGCCTTCACTTTTTCCGCAACCTCAGAGCGTACCTGCTGCGCAATCGTTTTACCGTCAATAATTTTTGCTGCCATCAGAGAGAGGATTCCATCTGTATCTTTACGAAAGGGGGATGGCGATATTTTGTCAGAAGCCAGCCCCGCTGTCAGTCTTCGTTTAAGATTTTATCTTTCTTAGGCGTTGCAGAGGCTGAAAAACGGGCCTGACCGCGCTGCGAATGGCGCAAAAAGGAGCCCGGGAGCCGAAGAAAGGTTAACGTGCAGAAACATAAGGTTGGATAAACTTTATACTGCTTTTGCGGCATAAGCCGCCAGCCTGCACAGGCAAGCGCAGTTTCGCGGCAAAATACATTGACTCATCAGGCGTGGACCGTATAATTCCGGCGATTGCACATCATGAAGCTCGCTTCTCAATGCGCCCTTAGCTCAGCTGGATAGAGCAACGGCCTTCTAAGCCGTAGGTCACAGGTTCGAACCCTGTAGGGCGTACCATTTAAAATCAATAAGTTAACCATTAAAATAAGAAAACCCGCTACATGAGCAGGTCAGGTAACGGGTCAGGTATTAGGTTTTCGTTTTGTTTACCCAGGCTTCGTAAACCGTCTCGGGCCATCCGAGAAAAATCCCGCTGGGCGTTCGCTCTGGTGCCGGAAATTCTTTCCTCTTCGCGTACATCCTCCACAAGGTCGGCTTACTCTTTCCGGTCAGCTTGCACATTTCTTTAATGCCAATATATCGAGTTGCCATTTTCAACCTCACACCACATTCAGGCCACGACTGTGGCGCCACAATTCAAATTCTCTGTTCATGTCAAAGGCTCCGAAACATCCAGGAAATGGCAAACGCAACACCGACGATGCAAAACGCTGTAGGCCAGTCCATCACTTCGTCTCCCCAATAATCTCAACACCTGCAGAAATCAGCGCAGCCGCACATGCTTCACGCATGCTTCCTGCGCCAGCAGAAAACCCCTGATACCATTCAGCGTCAGAACCGAGTTTCGGCAACCCCGGCAACTTAATCTGCACGGCTGTTTTTGCCGGCGTACCAAATCCCAGCTTTTCCCGGAGTTCAGCGATAGCAGCATCATGCTCTGCGCGGGCCCCTGGACCCATAGCATCCAGCTCTGCGTAACGTTCGGCACGGTTCTTAAGTGCTCGCAGAACCAAGTGAGTGGTAACGCCTTTGCCAAACCGGAAGCCGGGTTCAAGAATGACCGGGCAGGGGAGCGTTTCAGGGTATTCCTGATTTGGCTGAGCGTGACGATAGAGCGGGATGACGCACTCCCCGGACGGAGACGAAAGCGTTCGCAACAGGTGCTCTCCATCTCTTGCAGCGGCTAAAGTTTCTTCGCTGCAAAACATCGCCGGCTCGCTGTCTATTGCGGCCAGCGCCATGCGGGCCAGCTCTTTGCTTTCGCCATGCTTCAAGAATCCATCTTCGGCGATTTCCTGCAGGCGCTCTCTGGTTATGGTTGATTTACTCATTGCTTAGCCTCCCGCATCAGATGTTTGTAGGCCCGGAGGGCGTGCTTTGTCTGGCCACTCAGTACCGTTTTCATGATGAAAAATCCGGTGCTATTGCTGGTCATGCCGGGAACCAAAAAGAGAGCAACATCTATCGCCCGGTTGTGCCGGCGGAATTCAAACACCGTGCTGGTGACCACAATGTTTGCAACGGATCCGTAGTCCTGATATTCGATTTTCATGCCAGAGTCCTCGCCAGTAATCGCGCAATACCAAAGAAACAGCAGACACCCGCCGCAAACCCCAACCCAGAAAGGCTGGAGAAAAACAACGTAAACATCGCCAGTTCAGATACCTTCTTCATCCAAGATGCTCCTCAACCACCTTAAAAGTGGAATCTCGGCAGGGCATCACGACAAATTCCGGATTGCCGTAAGTGGTGTTAATGGCAGAATCGAACTGAAATTTAACCGCACCGCCGTCACCTGAAGGCCGCAGCTGCACGGGAATAAAGGTTCGCTCCCGGCCAAACATCTTTTCCGGATAGCCGAGATATTCCGCCTGGATCAGTGGGTGAATGCTGAGGTCCAGTTTCTTCGGGATGATGCGATCTAAATCCGGGAATCGGCCATCAAGCAATTTAATACCGGTAATGGACAGGCGACGCTGAAACATGTCACGATGAATAGCTATCGGCTCTTTGTTGAAAATCAGCTCTGTTGTTTCGGCTTTGGCCGGGACGTTACCTTCAAACTGAACAATGATGTTTTTCTTCGTCCGGATGCCATGCTACATGCGCAACGCTACATGCCCGTTAGTTGCCTCAATGTGCTTCGGGGTAACGTGAAGCCCGCAAAGGTAATAGCGAACATCGTTCTTTGCAGCGCAGACCAGAGCGGCGCGGATCAACTTAGATTGAATGATCATGATCTATCCTCCGGCGTATAAATCGCTTTATCGTGGCTGTATTCACCGTTCCATGTCTTTTTCATCGGTAGCTCACCTTTCATGTACAACTGGTACAGACGATGGCAACCTTTCTCCAGCATTACGGGTGTAAATTTCGTGAAAGCATCCTTCCCGTGCGGGGTGATCTGGGTCTGGTCTTCAGTCAGGTACTTATCACGGGCATAGGAGGCAACACGCCAGCGCGGGTCTTTCTCTGGATCACGCTGTTCGTTGAATACCCAGTCACGCTCAAAGGCCCACCACATCATTTTGTTGATGTTGACGCCGTTTAGCGCCTTGCAGAATGCCGGGATGGTCATGCCTTTGGTAAAGTGTTTCTCCAGACTTTGAACGGTGGCGCTGAGCGTTTTATTTTCCAGCGCAGCAGCTTCGGCACGTTCTTCCGCCTCAATCACCATCAAAGCTAGCTCTTTGCGGCTGATAGCAACCTGGGTTGACGGAGCAGGGATAGCGTCACGCTGGGTAAAGTAGAACTCCACGAGTTCTTCGTGATATCCCCACGCCTGATCGGTATCGACGACTTTTGACATGCGAGCCGCGCCGCGTTCGGTCCAGAGAATCAGCTGGCTTGTATGTTTATTAACCAAGTGACTTTCGGGTACTAGGTTCTTAAATCCCTTTAGCTCTGAGCCAGTCAAAAGGAAGTAATGCTTACCCTCCTCGAACCGTTCCAGATTGCGTGACAGGTTTTTACGGATGTTTACCTCATCCGTACCATATCCCGCAGCCAACTGCTCAGTGGTCACAACGCGCTGGCCGCGATACTCGATAATTTGCAGATCGCAAGCCGCCACAGTTGCTAATTCAGTTTTCATTGCCATGTTAGTTAGCCTCCATCAGATCAATTCCGAGTTTTTTCGCAAGGCGTCGTTGATTGCGAGTCAACTGCATCCGGACCATGCCTTCAGGGGCTGGTGTTACTGCGCCGTGGAGGCTATGCCGAAGACTCGCATAGTCACTGGCATTGCTGTTGTCTGGCCGGATGTGGCTGTGGAAAAACTGCGCCATCGTCATTCCTGCGTATCCTTGTGATGTGCTGTTTCTGCGTGCTTTCTTTGCCATCATCATTCCCCTCAGTGCATAACCGGCACGCCAGGCATGCCTTCGGTCTGGATTTGCTCGATAAAGCCGTCATGCAGAAGGTTGAAACCTTCCCGGCCCATAGCGGACAGCATGAATCCGGAATCATCGTCAGCAACAACCATGTCCTGATACATCCGCAGCGCCAGCTTCTGACCAAGGTCAGGCCCGTATTTCTCAATGGCGCCGGCCTCAACATGGTTAGCGAGCGCAAAGCGCTCTGGTCCTGGATAGACGCTAATCGCGCCATGCCGCCCGGAATAGATAACGGCTATATCAACGCCGCCTTCGTCGTTCGGAACGTCGACAGTCCCGTTCTTCTCCAGCTCCTCGGTAATGAATACCGCGGCGAGCAACCAGCGCCAGACGATGATTTGCTGCTCGATAGTGAGCGTGAGCCAGCTGCTTTCTACCGCCTCCATGATGCAGGCCAGAATATTCATGCCGTCGGCAAGGCGTTTGTCGTAGTGACCGTTATCCAGTTCACGAATAGCGGCGGAGTAACCAATAATCCTGCTTCCAGATAACCGGATGCCGGCAGACGTTGGTTCCGGGTTAAATGCTGTGTGATCCATTGCGTACCTCTGCTGGTTTGCTGGCTTTGAGCTCTTCGCGCTCCTTCACGTAGCGGTCGTGCATGGCATCCCACTTTTCACACCACTTCTGCATTTCACGTTTGCGGGCGAGGATTCGACGCAGCCGGCGAACGGTGCGCTGGTGGGCGCGGTGGTATTCGTCGGTAGTTTCGCCACGGCGCCACATTTCGTTTCCTTCATGCTCCACAAGGTAATCAGGGTGGCGCTGCTTAAACCCGGACAGAGCAAAGGCATGCGACGTCAAAAAGTGAGCCAGCCAGCTAATGGCAGTGCCGGGGCTAAAGCAACGCTTCATGCGTCCGTGACGAATAGCGGCGTAAAGGTCGCCAACGGGCGTGTGGTGCTTCTGTAATGCCAGGTCAATGGCGCTGGCGGTGCGGTTATCGTTCATCGTTTAATTTCTCCTGAGTAACGTTCATGGCTCATTACTTCCCAGTTCCGGCCATCGTCTTTCGATAACAGCCGCCAGCGTGGGTTAACCTTCAGGCTGAGATAGCCGGTGCGGTGCGTACGGCGTGCATAGATGCGCTTCCGGCGGTACCGCAGCAGGACCTGCAGCGCCTGCAGGTGTACCCGCTCAGGAATTCGTATTGCTGTTAGTGCCACTTGCTTCCTCCTGATTAGGGGCGATTACCTGATACCCGGCTTTCTTTGCCATCCAGAAGAAGGTATCCATGCTGGCAATCAACTCGTTATCGCGAACTTTGCGGGTATCTATTACCTGGCCGTTTTCAATCGTCATAACGACCTGCACTTTTTCGTGTGTAATAGGGGGGGGGTAAATTAGCCATTAGTTAATTTCTCCGCTTTTAATGACTGCTCAGCCAGTGTTGCAATAAGTGCATTCATAAAGTCCACACCATCCGGTGTTAACTTATTAACGCCCATGCAATTCGAATAATGCTCAGCAATTAAATGCTCCGCCCGTTCGCGCTTGTGGTTGTCATAAATCATTGCTTCAAACAGCTTGATTAATGCTTTTGTTAAAATGTCCTCATCAAGCTCTACAGGTAATTTCGTACCGTCTTCCAGTTTGACTATCTGGAAATAACTTCCGGTTCTACGCATCATTGAATCTAACTTTGCCCGAACGAGGTGACGGCGACGAGTTTCAATCAGATTTGTTTTCACGGCGCTTTTCCTCCTCCTTTAACCAAATAGCAACTTCGGCTGATAAATTAAGAGCAAGACCCAGCAATGCCTCGCATTGAAGAGAATTCATTCTTTCAAAACTCATGTGCATCAGATCTAATAATTCATTAAGGTTATTTGCTGATAACGCTGCATCTTCAATGCAGGTATCTGTTGCAGGGGCCCACATAATTACCTCCCGTACGCTTTACGAAGATAAAGACCCGCAATCAATTCCTGTCCGCATGATGCATAGAGCAGGGCGGTTTTATATGCATTGTGGTCGATGATGAAACTCATAATAAGCCCATTGCTAATTTTAGGATGAATGATTCCACACCGATTAAGGTGTTAATAAACTCTTTGTGGTTAATTTAACTTTTCTTCGATACTTTTTAAGTCACTACAAAGTTTATGTGCGTAGTCACAAATCACAGCAGACATATGGCACGAAGGATTGTCATTATCATAACTAGTAAAATAAGACTCACTATAAGTTTGTGTAACTGTCTCAAGTTTTTTAGCAGTAAGAACCGCATCGAATATATCATCGGCAAGATCATTTTTGATCTCAGCTCGCTTGTGGTGAATGGTCTCGTTGCTGTAAGTTTTAATATATTCATTCATATTATCTACAGTCTTTTGCATCGAACGAATGAGGCTATTTAAGGAGCAATCTGTTTCGTAATTTTCGTTACTTTTTTTATAAATATTTTCAAGTAGCACGGTGTTTTCGATTATGTCTGATACGAACACTTCAAGCATTTGGACTGGAGTTTTCATTGATCACCTCACGTAAGTATTGATTGCTTACTTAATCAAGTTAAACTTGATGCAAAGAGGTTAGCTTTATAGGTTTTTATAGTCAAGTTAAACTTGATTATTTTTTTATTGAGGGTAGTTACTTAAAAGGAGAACGGGCGAATGCCCGTTATAAATCAATAATTAACCGAATCTGTTAATGTTAAATGGAACCGATGAGATAACTTTTGACTGGATGTAGAGCATATCTAAAGCATCTTTCTCAATGCTCCAGGATTGATAATTAGTGTTATCAGATAGCACTACAATTTTGATGCCTATTTTTTGCAGTCTCTTTACATAACATTCACCTTCGAAACAAAAGGCGTAAATCCCGTCACCATCAAAGTAAGTTATTGTTTTATCTAAAAATAACAAATCACCCGGAGCTATCGTCGGTGACATACTGTCACCTCTGGCATTACCTATTTCAATATTCTTAAAAGGTCTATTACCTACAACTTGACGGGCATACTCTGGATCTAACTCTATGGAACGCACTACATCAATGAAGTCGCCCCTCACACTGGCACCATCACCGCAACTAAATTCGATATCTAATACTTTAAATTTTACGCTATCCGTGTCTTCTTTTTGAACGGATGAAGGGAAGGACGCGGGTTGCCCCTCCCCTAGAAACCATGATTGCGAATAACCACTGATTTCAGAAAGTTGGGCTAATCTCTTACCCCTTGGGACGGTGGTCCCTTTTGTCCAGTAAACAACCGTCTGCGTGCTAACCCCTAACTGGCGGGCTAACTCAGCTTTACTCCATCCTTTTTCCTTCAGAAGTTCTTGAATCATGTTTGCCGTGGCCACGCTATCTCTCCAAAGTTTCATCCAGCCTGAAAGCTAACACCTAAAGCAATGCTTGATTTCAAGTTTAACGCATGTTTTTGCTTCTTGCATGTTAATTAAATCTTGATATAGACTTCTTCAATAAAGTTTAACTTGATGGTGGGGTATGAAAGAAGACATTCGCATGAAATTGTGTGCCATTACTTCCCAAAGAGCCATTGCAAAAGGCTTGGGTGTAACGCCTCAGGCGGTGAATCAATGGTTTGCTAAATCTGTAATCCCTGCTCGATTTGTATTGAAACTTTGCGAATTTGTAGGTTGGTCCATTACTCCCCACGAGGTTCGTCCTGACTTGTACCCAAGCAAGCTGGATGGAATGCCACGTGTGGAAGAGGTGTGACATGTCACGCGCTAACACGTCACTAGATCCGATTAAGGCACTCGATATCGATTATCGCGATCCGCGAGGTGTTGTCGTGCACGTCACTGGGTGGAACCGGGAGAAGCAACAGGTGTATTTCACCAGGCAGGGATACCCGCATGAGTGCATGCAACCTGTCTGGAAGTTTCAACAGTACTTCAAGAGGTTAATTTCATGAGCAGCAAAATTCAGGGGTATGTGTGGGATGCCTGTGCTGTCTCGGGGGTCAAAGGTACACGCCTTATGGTCATGGTGCGCCTTGCGGATTATTCCAGTGATGAAGGCACGTCTTATCCCGGCGTCAAAACAATATCACGTCAGATAGGCGCCGGAGAAAGCACTATCCGAACAGCCTTGTCGGAGCTGGAAGCAGAGGGATGGCTGCGGCGAGAGAATCGTCGAAACGGTAACCGCAATACTTCAAATATGTACCATCTCAACGTTGAGAAACTGGAAGAAATCGCACTTCAGCAAAGAGCGTTCCTTCGGCTGGAACGTATCAAAAACAACCGGTTTGACCCTCCAGAATCTGACGCTTCGGATTTTGAACAGTCAGAATCTGACGCGTCAGATATGAGAGGCTCAAGCGCACTTGACCCTTCGGAATCTGGCAAAAACAACCGTTTTGACCCTCCAGAATCTGGAGGACATGATCCACAAGGTTTAAAACCTGATCCACAAGTAAAAGATCATGAACCACAAGAAGCGCGCGCAAAGCGCCAGAAAAAAACGTCATTCGACCCTGCAAGGCTAAAACCTGAAAACGTCAGTGATGAAGTCTGGCAGGACTGGGTTAAGTTCCGGCGGGAAACCCGAAAACCCCTGACCGAAACAACCTGCACATACCAGGCTAAGCAACTCGCTGGCCACCAGAACGCCGATGAGGTGATCCGTCGCTCTATTGCTGGTGGATGGCAGGGGCTTTTTCCTGAACGCGTGCCCAATCAACCGCCAGCGCCAGAGGTCATTTCGACCAGCGTGGGTAATGGCGCGGGAAATACTTGGTACACGCAGTCCAACGACGGTTCCGCAGAGGTGTTTATCAATCAGGCCGCTATTGACCGCCTTAAGCGCGGAGCTAACCGCCCATGAAAATCATCCTGAAACGCATGCTGGTTGCCGGTTTTAACCGCGGCTTTCTGCGCGAGGGATTCGTGACGTGGTGTTTTATCAAATTCGATTTACGGAGTATCTAATGGGCCCGGCTGAACTATCCGAAAAACTGTGGGACAACGCCGAAAGGGTGGCGAAATATCTGCTGCCTCGCGGGCATCTGGAAGGGAAAGAGTGGTGCGCGGGTAACACCAATGGCGATTCTGGCAAGAGCCTGAAAATTAACCTGAGCGGGAAAAAGGCGTGGTCAGATTTTGCCAGCGGTGACAGCGGCGATCTGCTCGATTTATGGGTGCTGGTGCGCAACTGCCAGCTGCATGACGCCATGCGGGAGGCTAAAGAATTCTTGGGCCTGAAAGATGACGATCATCACTTCGAGGCCAAGAAAAAAACATTCTCCCGGCCGACGAAAAAGGGCGTAAAAAAAGCGAACCATTGCTACGACTATCTGGCCTCGCGTGGAATCACTCGCGAGACTGCTGACCAGTTCCGCGTTTCTGATGCGGTGGTTTGGTATCACGATGAAAACCGCGAAGTGGCGGCGGTGGCGTTCCCGTACATCCGCAACGGCGAACTGCTGCAGGTGAAGCGGATCGGTATCGAACGTCCTAGCGGGAAAAAGCTCATTATGGCTGAGGCTGACTGTGAGCCAAGCCTGTTTGGCTGGCAGGCTATGGATGCCAAAGCCCGCGCTGTCGTGTTGTGCGAAGGGGAGATCGACTGTATGACCTACTCGCAACTGGGCATTAGTGCTCTGTCGGTGCCGTTCGGCGGAGGGAAAGGAGCCAAACAGCAGTGGATCGAGTACGAGTATCACAACCTGGACCGCTTCGACGAAATCTGGCTCAGTCTGGACAATGACGAAGTTGGACGCGAAGCTGCGAAAGAAATCGCCCGGCGCCTGGGTGAGCATCGTTGTCGTCTGGTTGAGCTGCCGCATAAAGATATCAACGAATGTCTGATGGCCGGGATGAGCGAGGATGATGTCTGGCAATGCCTGGGTACGGCGAAATTCTTCGACCCTGACGAATTATGCTCTGCTGGCGATCTTCTCCAGGAAACCATTGACGCGTTTGAGCATCGCGATGTTGGCCTGTTCACCAGCCCATGGGCGTCATTAAACAGCAATTTTAAGTTCCGCGCCGGTGAATTGACCCTCGTTAACGGGGTAAACGGACACGGAAAAACTGAACTGGTGGGGCATATTGCCGTAGACGCCATGAGCCAGGGCGTACGCGTTTGCATTGCATCGCTTGAGCTGAAGCCCGGAAAAATGCTGGCCCGCCTGACCCGGCAAACAATCTGCAGAAAATCCCCAGAACGTGCAGAAATCGTCATGACGAATGAGTGGTTCTCCGATCGTCTGTGGGTGTTCAAGCTCACCGGTACCGCGAAGTCCGGACGCCTGCTGGAAATTTTTGCCTACGCCCGCCGCCGGTATGGGATTGACCTGTTTGTGATCGACAACCTGGCGAAATGCGGACTCGACGAGGAAGACTACGGCGGCCAGAAAGAATTCATCGACACCCTGTGCGACTTCAAAAACGAGCATAACTGCCATGTACTGCTTGTCACCCACGCCCGCAAAACCAACGAAGCGGCGCCAACGGGGAAAATGGACGTCAAAGGCACTGGCGCATTAACCGACATGCCCGACAACGTGATGGCCGTCTGGCGTAACATCCCCCGCGAACTGGCGCAGCGCAAAGCTGAGCGCATGGGGTATGAAAGCCTGGACAAGGACGAACAAACCGCTATTCAGATGCCAGCGTCAATGATCCGCCTGCTGAAGCAGCGAGAAGGGGAAGGGTGGATAGGTGACATCGGGGCAACCTTTGACTCCCGGTCACACCAGTTTCTGGAGGGCGATAAAGGCCCGTATAACTATCTGGCTGGCGAGCAACAAAGCGAACTCGATATTGAGTGGGAAGCCGGCAATGCAGCGAGGTATTAAAATGGACCGTCTGATTCGTGAAATGTCGTATCTCTTTACTAAGCAGCGGTTTATGGAACTCCAGGAGCGAGCGCATGAAATCGCAATGAGTAACAGCGAACACCTGGAATGTTTTGGATTCATTATCGACGCCATTGATGAATTTCTGGAGGGGCTACCGGATAACCTTCTTTACCATGAAAAGCCCCTTATGCATTACATGGTGATGCGCAGTCTGGCCTTGTGGGATGACGGTGAAGAATTAACTAATGTTCAGTGGGCGCACCCTGGCTGGTTCGGCACAGCCGAAAAAGGAGACACCATCCAATGAAACTGGAATCAGCACTCAAACACTTCAGCCCTCAGGGCATGCACATCAGCGACGACGTGAAAAGCACATCACCGAATCGCCTGAACGGTACAGATATTATGACCGGGATCGGGGTGACCAGCAGCAGGGCGCGGTTCGGGCTGGCGGCGTTCTTCGGTAAGGCCGGCATCAGTAAGTCCGATGAGCAGATGGCAGTTCAGGCGCTGGCGCGGTATGCCATAGATTCAGCACCAAAGAACGTGCGGAAGGCCGCGGGTAAATCACTGGGGCGCTGCTGCCTGATTCTGGCGCAGTTTGCCTTTGCAGAGTATTCCCGTTCAGCGGAAACCACGGGAGCCTGCAGGGTATGCGAGGGGGCTGGTTTAACCAAATCAGTTGAGGAGGTTGTTAAGCACCCCGGAATATACAAAAGCGACGGCGAGGAAATTGTCGCCCCGATTATCAGGCAGGAGATAGTATTACGGCAGTGCGTTGTATGCGGTGGGAAGGGGGCCATTAACGCCCGCTGCCGCTGCGGTGGCTCTGGACAGGTTCTGGATCGAAAAGAGACCAAAGAGCAGGGGGTGCCGGTTTATAAAACCTGTGAGCGCTGTTCGGGAAATGGTTTTTCAACGATGCCGTCTACGGCTGCGTACAAAGCGATTCTGACGCTCATTCCAGACCTGCACGTCAGAACATGGACCCGTAACTGGAAACCCTTCTGTGATGCGCTGGTGGACGTATGCTGGAAGGAAGAGCGCCATGCTGATAAGGAATTTCAAAAAGCGACCGATTTTTAAAACAATGGCGACAATATTTTGCTTTTTCGGTGCATAAGACTTGATTTTGTCCGAAGTTGTCGTGTATGCTTCTAATCATAGATACGTACATCCAAATGAAACTGACTATCAACCCTGCCACTCGGCGGGGTTTTTGCTTTTCTGGGGGAAGCTATGAAAATCTGCGCATGCCACTTTCACCCGAAAGGCTTTTTCCTGACATGTGACCATCAAGCTGACTTTTGGGTGCTTTTAAGTCCGTTGGTAGGCTGGGGGCGTTTCTCAATGATCCGCCCCGACGAGGAGTTCACAAAGTCTGGAGGAATTTTTCAATTGACTGAATTACGGCCTGCGGATGCAGAACCGCCGGAGTCAGTAATTGAAGCGTCAAATGTTTTATGGCGTCTGCCGGAAGCTCACGAAGTTTTGAAATCAGTCCCTTCCGCTGCTCTTCAGGAATGTTTGCAACGCGGATTATGTCTTCCAGGGCAATGATCGTGCTGTCGTGCAGCTTAACAGTTTGCACATTCAGAATAGCGCCTAGTCCGCCATCGTCGCGGATGAAATCAATACCACGGTGAGTGATGGCGGGCCTATTGACCAGGACGTAGCCTTCTGAGCTTGGTTTTAAACCACTCACTATCAACTGCTGCTGGTGGAGGTAAAGTAAATTTGCCATGAAACTATCAGTGTCAGGGTACAGATTGGTGATTTCATTGACCTGCTCGTTAGTTAGTTCGTTTGGGTATACAGCATAAAGAAGTTGCAGCGTTTCCCGTTGAATGCTTCTGTCGAATTTATCCATGTTTATCACCGAGTTTGATGTGGTTACTTCTGGCGATCTGACCATATCAGATGTGGTGATATGTCGCTACATAGCGGCAACTGAAGACCTGCAAATGATTGCAAATCAGCAGGCCACGCCCGGGAAGGGCGTGTTGAAATCAGATAATCAAGATGTTAAATTTCTGGCGTGGTGAATCCCCCTATGCGGAGGGGCATTGCCAGTCTGATATGTTTTTTTGCGC
>NZ_JBEAFH010000066.1:0-48430 GCF_040061575.1 Klebsiella sp. CB_Kp196 | reverse complement strand
AGAGAACTGGCCGGTTCTTTCTGACGGAGTAATCATACAAGCCCGGACAGATGCGCAGCATCGCCTCCGGGAAAGTTCTGCAACATCCTGCACGCTTCCCCCGGGGGCGGCGCAAAGCGCCTGCCCGGGCTACGAGACCGCAGACCGCCGGTAGCCCGGATAAGGCGTTAGCCGCCATCCGGGAGTCCCGCGGTGTTAGTTTTGCCCGTAATAGGCATTCGCGCCGTGTTTACGCAGGTAGTGTTTATCGAGCAGTTCAGACTGCATATCCGCCAGCTGTGGCGCCAGCTGGCGCGAGAACAGGCCCATATAGGCGCACTCTTCAAGTACCACGGCGTTATGTACGGCGTCGGCCGCATCTTTACCCCAGGCAAACGGGCCGTGCGAATGGACTAATACCGCCGGGATTTGCGCCGGATCCAGACCGCGCTGTTCAAAGGTTTTGATAATCACTTCGCCGGTCTGATACTCATACTCCCCGTTAATCTCCTCAACGGTCATCGGCCGGGTGCAGGGGATGGCGCCATAAAAATAGTCGGCGTGGGTGGTGCCCCAGGCGGGGAGATCGAGACCGGCCTGCGACCAGATCGTCGCATGGCGGGAGTGGGTATGCACGATCCCGCCGATCTGCGGATAGCGACGATAAAGGGCCAGATGCGTTGGCGTATCCGAAGAGGGTTTTTTAGCGCCTTCAACGATCTTACCGCTGGCGATCTCTACGACCACCATATCGTCGGCGGTCATCACCTCATATTCGACGCCGGAGGGCTTAATGACCATCAGACGGCGCGTTTCATCCACCGCGCTGACGTTGCCCCAGGTAAAGGTGACCAGCCGGTGCGCCGGGAGCGCCAGGTTTGCCGCCAGCACCTCGGCTTTCAGTTGCTCTAACATGTGAAACCTCCTTCCTGCATCCGTGATTCAATCCAGCGCCGGGCCTGGATAATCTCCAGCACCGGTTCGCTGGCCTTCTCCGTCCACATCTCAATCAGAAACGAACCGCGGTAGTTCAGCTCATGCAGCGTCTTAAAGATGCCGACAAAATCAACGCATCCTTCACCGAACGGCACGTCGCGGAACTGGCCCGGGCTATCGTCGGTCACGGGCAGCGTGTCCTTCAGGTGGATGGCGGCGATACGATCGATACCCAGTTTCAGCTCGGCGGTGACGTCGTTCCCCCAGGCGCTGAGGTTGCCGACGTCCGGATAGACGGTAAACCACGGTGACGAAAGCCTCTCGTCCCACTTTTTCCATTTGCTGATGGAGTTCATAAAGGCGGTGTCCATGATCTCCACCGCCAGCATCACCTGCGCGGCGGCGGCCTGTTCTACCGCCCAGGCCAGCCCTTCGGCAAAACGCTGCCGGGTGCCTTCATCGTGCTCTTCGTAATAGACGTCGTAACCCGCCAGCTGAATAGTACGAATCCCCAGATCGCGCGCCAGGCGGATGGCTTTAGTCATAATCTCCCGCGCCCGCTCGCGTACCGCCTCGTCGCGGCTGCCAAAGGGGAAACGGCGATGGGCGGACAGGCACATTGAGGGAATAGCGACGCCGGTTTCCAGCATCGCGCTCACCAGAGATGCCCGCTGGGCCGATGTCCACTCCAGGCGCGAAAGGCGTTCGTCGGTCTCGTCCACCGACATTTCGACAAAATCAAAACCGCAGCTTTTGGCCAGCACCAGCCGTTCAGGCCAGCTGAGATCCTTCGCCAGCGCTTTTTCATAAATACCTAACGGGTGGTTACGCATGCTGTTCTCCCCAGATAGCGTCGATTTGCGCGTGGAATTCGGCGGCAACCCGTGCCGGATGGGCAGCGCCTGCCAGCGCGCGCCCGGCAATAAACGCTTTGACGTTGATATCCTTGAACAGCGGTAGATCGGCCGGGGTAATCCCGCCGGTGATCGATAGCTCAAGGCCAATGTCGGAGAGCGCTTTCATGCGCGCCAGATCCGCCTCCCCCCACTGCTGCCCGCTGGCCTGGGCATCGCGTCCGCGATGGTAAATCGCCTGATGGACGCCGGTACGGTACCAGGCGCGGGCGTCATCCAGCGTCCAGTTGCCGAACAGCTCCATCTGAATTTCACCGCCGCAGGCCTGGGCCACGGCGTGGCCTTTCTCGACCGTAGCGAGCGGCGCAGCGCAGATGATGGTCATCCAGTTGGCGCCAGCGCCAAAGGCCTGCTGCGCCAGGGTTTCACCGGCGTCGGCGACTTTCCAGTCGGCGACGATGATCTTCTGCGGACACTGGGTGCGCAGGGCTGTAACTGCGTTAAGCCCCTCGGTCAAACAGAGGATGGTCCCCGCCTCCACGATATCAACGTGATCCTGTAGCAGGGCGACATCGCGCTGCGCAGCCTGAAGGCTGGTGTGGTCCAGCGCCAGCTGCAGTAATGGTCGGCTCATAATGCGTGCTCCTTAATACGGGCGTGATAGCCCTGTAGTGCTTCAATCAAATCCTGGTAGTGGCGGTATTTGCGCTGATAGCGCGCGTGGGCGGTCATATCGGGCAGCAGCGTGCGTACCGGGTGCTGCCGGGCGCGCCGGGCTTCGCTAAAGCTGCGGTATACGCCGGTGCCGACGCGCGCCGCGAGGGCGGCGCCAAAGCAGCCGGTCTCTTCCACCTGCGGCAGTTCAACGCGTAAGCCGCTGACGTCCGCCAGCATTTGCATCCAGACGTCGGAGTGCGCCGGGCCGCCGGTGACGCGCAGGGCCTGAACGCTTGTAAAGCGTTCGCGCATACGGTTGAGATGGGTCATATGGCTGAATACCACGCCTTCATAAACCGCCTGCAGCAGGTGCGCGCGGGTATGCAGCGCCTGCATGCCGTAAAAGCCGCAGGTCATCTCCAGCCCGGCGTTGCTGCCGTAGAGAAACGGCAGAAAAAACAGCTCGCTCCCGGCTTTCGGCAAACTGGCTACGGCCTGATTGATCTCATCAAACGAGAGATCGCCCCACTGGGCGGTAAACCATTCGAGGTTGCCGGATGAGGTCGGGCTGGCTTCGTGAACGATATACTGGCCGTCATTGACGTAGCGGCCATAGACGTAAGGGTGAGCCTCATGTTCGCGCAGACCGTGAGCGATACCGCTGGTGACGGCCCAGGTCCCCATCACCGCATTGAGGGTCGACTCATCCTCAATCCCGGCGCAAAGGGCGGTGGAGACCACGTCAAACAGGCCGCCAACGACGGGAGTACCCGCCGCCAGACCGGTTAAAGCGGCTGCCTGAGCGGTGATCTCCCCGCATATTTCGGCTGACCCTACAACGGGGGGCAGCGCGCTATCCACTTCGCCGATCCCCAGCCATTGGGTCAGACACGGGTCGTACTGGCCCGTGGACATGTTGTAGAGGTTGGACTCGGAGATGTTGCTCTCCTCGCAGCCTTTCACGCCGGTTAGGCACCAGCGCAGATAGTCATGCCCCATCATCACGCAGCCAATTTGCGCGTAGCGCTGGGGGTCATTCTCTTTGACCCAGCGCAGCAGAGAAGCCGGATGCCCGGTCCATAGCGTCTGGCGGGTAACGGGATAGAGCCGTTCGGGAATACGGTCCCGCTGCCAGCGCTGAACGATATTCAGCGCCCGACGATCGGACGAGAGGATGGCGTTACCCAGCGGCCGATCCTGCTTATCGAGGAGAAAGAGACCCTTACCCTGAGCGGAGATGCCCACGCCTTTAATCTGTTCACCGGATACCCCTGCCCGTTGTAATAGTTCGGCAATGGTTGCCGCGCAGTGTTGCCAGAGCTGATGCATGTCGCGTTCGGCGTAACCCGGCAGGGGCGACATCGTCTGTAGCGCTTGCCGCACAATGCCATGTTCATGACCTTCGGCATCATATAAACCGGCTTTCAGATACGTGCCGCCACAATCAATACCCAGCCAGAAGGCCTGTTTCTTGCTCATCTTTCGCATCTCATTCTTGCCGGGAGGACCCGGCATATTTCGCAGGCCCGGCAGGCGCAGCGCCGCCGGGCTCGATTTTACGCAGTGCGTTTATGTGGGTTTATCGTCTTTACCGGCGCAGCACCGGCATCGCATTTCGCCGGCAGCAGCAGCGCCATCAGCGCGGCCAGCGCCAGGGAGATCGCCAGGCAATAAACGCCGGCGTCTTTGCTGTACAGCGTGATCAGAACCCCGACCGCATAAGGACCACAAAATCCGCCGAGGTTGCCAAGCGCGTTGATAACCCCGCGCGCGCCGCCCGCCATTTCAGCGCTGAACAGACGTGCCGGGATGGTCCAGAACACGCCAGCCGCCGATTGCAGGAAGAATCCGCAGCCGACCAGCGCGGCATAGGAGAGCCATATTTGATTTTTCAGCGCCACCGACAGGAACATGCACAGAGCGAAGCCAATCAGCGGCAGGCAGACGAACAGCTTGCGTTTACCGGTTCGGTCTGAAAGAGAAGAGAACAGGAACATCCCGGCAATGGCGCCGACGTACGGCAGAATGGCGAGCATCCCGACCTGCCCCATGCTGCTGTGGGTTAATTCTTTCAGAATGGTGGGCAGCCACAGGGTGTAGCCGTAAATGCCGGTCTGGTAGAAGAAGTTCAGGGCGATAAGCTGCCACATGGTTTTGTCGGAGAGAACGGCGCTCAGAGAGGCGTTTTTCACTTCGGTGCCGGCAATGGCCCGTTGCTCTGCGGCCAGCGTCTCGACCAGATAGTTCTGCTCTGCTTTAGAGATCCAGCGCGCTTCCTGCGGACGGTCATAGATGGTGTAGGCCCACAGAACCAAAACAACCAGCGAGAGCAAACCTTCGATAATAAACAGCCAGCGCCAGTCGAGAACCGTGATAATCCAGCCTGAGAGCGGGGCGGTGATAATCCCGGCAATCGGCACGAACATAATGACAATCGCGTTGGCGCGACCGCGTTCCGCATCAGGGAACCAGTTACTGATCATGGTGAGAACGACCGGCAGCATGCCGCCTTCCGCCACGCCTAGTAAGAAGCGCAGGGCCAGCAGCTGGTACTGATTGGTAATTAACCCCGTCAGCACGGAGATAACCGCCCAGGCGACCAGCGACCAGCCGATAAATTTCTTACCGCTGCCGTGAACGGCAATTTTCCCGCCGGGAACCTGTAAAAATAGATAACCGATAAAGAAAATACCGCCCGCCAGCCCCGCCATGGTGGCGGAAATACCTAAGTCGGCGTCCATGCCGCCGG
The DNA here is from genome assembly GCF_040061575.1 of Klebsiella sp. CB_Kp196. NCBI lineage: Bacteria > Pseudomonadati > Pseudomonadota > Gammaproteobacteria > Enterobacterales > Enterobacteriaceae > Klebsiella > Klebsiella sp. CB_Kp196. The sequence goes on along the minus strand of NZ_JBEAFH010000066.1, from coordinate 43,255 downwards.
GCATGGCAAAGGCAATATTGACCCGGTCCATATAAGAAATAATACAGGTGATCAGTATTGGGGGAATAATTCTTAACCAGCGCTGGCGCGGTATATTTTTGGGTGTAGAGTTAGAGGTTATATTCATCTTTATAGTCTCGTAATATTAAAAAATATTCTGGCGATGAAGGTGGTTATTATTATTGTGCTTGTTTTAGCGCTGAGATGCCGTCGCGTAATATCGCGATGCGATGGTCAACGTTTGCGCTGGCAGTGATTTCCAGTAATTTGATACCTGAGAATTGCAGGGGATCGGCTCCTGCGCAGGCAAATAATTCACGGGCGTGGTCGGTGGTCATCAGGCTCTGCGGGCAGAAAGGCGCGAACGGCGCGTGTAAATCCTGCCATTCGCCGTACTCGCCGGTTTGCGTCGTGCCGGAAAACATCAGCGCGCCGAGCTTCCCTGCCCGTTTTGCCTGCTGCGTATGGGTGAGCGGTAGAACGGTATTCCGCCCTTCAATGGCAGAGCGCGCCCAGTTGATACAGATGCTGATGTCGTAGTCGGCAATGGCTTCCAGCACGTTTTCTAACGGCAAAAATCCTTTGCGCGGCGCGGTGCCGGTCATCGCGTCGCAGTGCTCCAGCACCAGCTCGCAGGACCAGTCCCAGCGGGTAATCTCTTTTAATGAACGAGCAAAGGCGTCGGTAGCCTGAGCCACGTTGGCATTGCCCGCCAGCGGGGCGGCGTGAAGCTCAAGGGCAATGACCTTTCCGGCGGTCTTACCATTGATTTTAGCGATCTTCTGCTGCAGGTGACGATAGTACTCCACGCAGGCTTTGCGCTGCTCTTCGTCGCTGGATGCCAGCCCAAAGCCGCCGTTTTCACCGCGGCGGCGCATGGTTTCCATGATGGCGGTAACGACAATCTGCCAGTGTCCCGGGGTATGGCGCAATAACCACTCGTCGCCGAGCGGATGAAGATGTTCAAGGCAGGGTTGCTCCAGCCCGCGAATATCCGGGGTGTCGGAGAGCTGCCGCCAGAATTCCGTCTCTTCCTCTTCACTCTTTTGGTGAAATGAGGGTGCACAGGGGTACGCACCGATAATGTAACCGGTATTATTCGAATTCATTTTGTGCTCCTTTTTATAAAACTGAAATAGCGACCTTAACGACTATTTTGCGGATCGGGGTGGCTACAGTTTTATTACATCCAGGACGATGCACATCTTGCGGGAAAAATATCGCATAGTTGCCTGGCGTCATTTCAAAGAACGATTCATGTTCGCTGTCGTGATAGAAAATAATATCGAGCTGTTCTAACAACGATTCGCTGATTTGATTATTGCCGGTATCAATGGCGATACCGATTTTTTCTTCACCCCACGCCAGAAACTGGATATCCAGATAGCGACGGTGAACCTCCGGACGATTGTCAGCGGCATCGCGGGTGGTTAAGTCAATAATCTGCGCGAAGATGTTCTTGCCGTCGATTTCCACGACGCCGGGTTCCAGCGCGTGAAAATCCGTCGTGCGCAGGAAATCAAGCGCCTGTTCAATGGCCGCGGGCAGACGACACGGATTCGGTTGAGCAATATGGCCAAAAATCATGGGTGAGCTCCTTACAGCGCCTGAATTTTGGCCCATACGCTGTCATCGACGGTAATACCGTTGCGGCGGTTTTCATCCAGCAGTCGGGTAAATTCATGGCCGGGCAGGCGGACCGCCACATTTTCATCGGCGCGTTCGGCGGTGGTGATGAAATCCATAATCCGCTGCAGTTTGGCGTCGCGGGTTGCGCCATCGATCAGCTTATCCACTTCTATGGCGATGAAGATCTGCGAAACGCCATATTCATCGCTGTTTTCCTGAGTCACTTCGGCAACGGAAGAGCCGTTGGAAAGCAGGGTGGCAATCATATCCAGCACAATCGACAGGCCGGAACCTTTCCAGTAGCCCATCGGCAAAATACGGCGGTTTTTCTCGATAACCCCCGGTTCTTTGGTCAAATGACCTTCATCGTCGAATCCGCCGTCCACGGGCAGCTCGCGGCCGGCAAGGCGGTTAACTTCCAGCATGCCGTAGGAGAACATCGACATCGACATATCCACCATGGTGATCGGCGTTGACGGAATGGCGACGATCAGCGGATTGGTGCCGATACGGCACTCCTTAGCGCCCCATGGCGGCATAACGGCGATGGAGTTGGTCCAGCAGATGCCGATGTAGCCTTTTTCCGCCGCCTGCCAGCCATAGCTGCCGCCGCGCATCCAGTGGTTGGCGTTACGTAACGCCACCAGGCCGATACCGTGATCGGAAGCCAGTTCGATGGCCCGGTCCATCATCTTTTTCGCCGTCAGGTTGCCGATGGAGCGCTGGGCATCCCACTGCTCGATGGCGCCGAGGCTGGTTACCCGCTGCGGTTTAGCCTCGGGGATGATGTCGCCGTTGTCCAGCTGCTGGATGAAGCGAGGAAAGCGGTTCACGCCGTGAGAATAGACGCCGGATTCGGTGGTGCGGGCAAACATTTCTGCGCAGGCATCGGCGGTTTCTGCGGTGATACCCCGTGCCAGTAGTACTCGATTGAATGCCTCTTTTAACTGCTCAAACGTTACTTTCATTCCTGTTTTCCTGGTCAGATTTGATCGCTTTTTTATCTCTAAATTTCACTATGCGAAATCTGATTTCAAATATAGCGATCAATTTTTATCAGATCAACGGGCAGCGTTATTTTTAAAAATCATAAAAATCATAAAGTTGTGTTTTTTCGGTTCAGATCGTGAACTGAAACACACTTTGCGCTACCATCTGAACGCGACAAAAACGGGGAGCGGAAACGATGGGCACAAAAGAGAGCGATGTAACGCAAGACAAGGAGAGGCCTGCCGGAAGCCAGAGCCTTTTTCGTGGGTTGATGCTGATTGAGATCCTGAGTAATTACCCAAACGGATGCCCGCTGGCGCATCTGTCGGAACTGGCGGGCCTGAACAAAAGCACCGTTCATCGCTTATTGCAGGGGCTGCAATCCTGCGGCTACGTGACGCCAGCCCCGGCGGCGGGGAGCTATCGTCTGACGACAAAGTTTATCGCCGTTGGCCAAAAGGCTTTGTCGTCGCTCAACATCATCCACGTCGCGGCGCCGCATCTTGAGGCGCTCAACCTGGCCACCGGCGAGACGGTGAACTTCTCCAGCCGTGAAGATGACCACGCTATCCTGATTTATAAGCTGGAGCCGACCACCGGCATGCTGCGTACGCGCGCCTATATTGGCCAGCATATGCCGCTGTACTGCTCGGCAATGGGCAAGATTTATATGGCGTTTGGCCATCCTGACTACGTTGAGAGCTACTGGAATTCACACCAGGATATTATTCAGCCGCTGACCCGGAATACCATTACCGGCTTACCTGCGATGCATGATGAGCTGGCGCAGATCCGCGAGCGTAATATGGCGATGGACAGGGAAGAGAACGAGTTGGGCGTGTCCTGCCTGGCGGTCCCGGTTTTCGATATTCATGGACGCGTGCCTTATGCCATTTCTATCTCCTTATCAACATCGCGCCTCAAGCAGGTAGGAGAGAAGAATTTACTCAAGCCGCTGCGCGATACGGCAGAGGCGATTTCCCGCGAACTGGGCTTTTCCGTGCGGGAAGGGTAAGGCAGATGACCAAATTGTCCCGGGCATCTGAGAGAAAACGCCGCTGACTCCATTCAGGATCAAGGCGCGGAAGCGGTTTTTTCTGGCACTCTGCGTTTTTATCCCCAGTGGAGCAAGGATGAACCGGTTTATTATCGCGGATGCGCAAAAGTGCATCGGCTGTCGTACCTGTGAAGTCGCCTGCGTGGTATCCCATCAGCGGGACCAGGACTGTTCTGGCGTTTCCGCCATGCGCTTTGCGCCGCGGATCCGCGTGGTGAAAAATGACGAACTCTCGACGGCGACGCTTTGCCGCCAGTGTGAAGATGCGCCCTGCGCCAACGTCTGCCCCGAGGGCGCTATCCGCCGGGAAAATTCGGTCTGGCGCGTGGATCAGCGCCGCTGCATCGGCTGCAAAAGCTGCATGGTGGCGTGCCCCTATGGCGCGATGACGGTGATGCGGGTGGAGGAGGGCGTACAGGCGCTGAAGTGCGATTTGTGCAGCCATCGGGAAGAAGGCCCGGCCTGCGTGGCGGCATGCCCGACGCAGGCGCTGCGCTGCATGGAACCGATGGAGCTGGAGAGAATAGCCGCTGAACGTCGCCAGCGGATGGCGCTGGCGATGTAGCGATGATGCCTTCTTACGGCGTGTTCCCGGAGGCGGCGCTGGCGCGCCTTGTCCGGGCTGCCTGTCCGCAGAACGCTGGAAGCCTGTAGCCCGGCTGAGCGCAGCGCGAGCCGGGAATATATCTGGATTATTCAGGATTCTGGCGCTCGTTTACGCGTCCTGTTCACCCCATGCGCGTTCAACTTCTTCGGCGAGAATCTTCACGCCTGCTTCAATCTTCTCCGGGTCCGGCACATAGTTCATGCGCATGCACTGATGCGTGTGCGGCCACGGTTTATCCAGGCCCGGGAAGAAATAGTCGCCCGGCACCATCAGAACGCCGCGCTTTTTCAGGCGCTGGTACAGCAGCTCGGTAGAAATCGGCAGATCCTTAAACCATAGCCAGAGAAAAATCGCGCCTTCCGGTTTATGAATCAGGCAGCGATCTTCCGGCAAATAGCGGCGAATAATGGCGATAGTCTCCTGAACGCGCTGGTAGTAGAACGGCTTTATCACCGTTTCCGACAGGCGCAGAAGATCGTTGCGTTTAATCATCTCGCACATCATGGCCGGCCCCATTCCGCCGGGGGCGAGGCTGATAATGCCGTTCATATTGCTGATGGCGGTGATGATTTTTTCGTTAGCGATGATAATCCCGCAGCGGCTACCCGGCAGACCCAGCTTGGAGAGGCTCATGCACAGCACGATATTCGGATTCCACAGCGGCCTGGCGTCGCTGAAAATAATTCCCGGGAACGGAACGCCGTAGGCGTTATCAATCACCAACGGGATGCCGTGCTGGTTGGCCAGCGCATCCAGCTTGATCAGCTCATCGTCGGTGATCACGTTGCCCGTTGGGTTGGTGGGGCGGGAAACGCAGATCATTCCCGTCTCGTCCGTGACCTGCAAATGTTCGAAATCCACGTGGTATTTAAACTGGCCTTCCGGCAGCAGTTCAATGTTCGGGCGGGTGGCGACAAACAGATCTTCTTCGAGGCCGGCATCGGCGTAGCCGATGTACTCGGGCGTCAACGGAAACAGCACTTTACGGGTGGTTCCATCCGCTCGACGGCCTGCGAAGAGGTTAAACAAGTAGAAAAACGCGCTCTGACTGCCGTTTGTCAGTGCAATATTCTGTGGTTCGATCTCCCAACCCAGTTCATCACGCAGCATCTGCGCCAGCAGGGCCAGCAGCTCGCTTTTACCCTGCGGACCGTCATAATTACAAAGCGCATCAAGGGCTTTGCCGCTGTTCAGCATGTCGGCCAGCAGGCTATGGAAGTAATCATTCATTTCCGGAATCTGCGCGGGATTGCCGCCGCCCAGCATGATGGCGCCCGGGGTACGCAGGCCGTCATTGAGGTCTTCCATCAAGCGGGTGATGCCCGAATGACGGGTAAATTTGTCGCCAAAAAGTGAAAATGTCATCGCGATTAGTCTGTCGGTATTCCAGGAAAGTGGGTAACCATAACGCCAGCGCAGACAGGGTGCAAATCGAGGTATCAGTGAGATATTTTGTTTTTATGCTGCTAAATTAAGATATTTTGGATTTTTATTCTGAATCGGCTCCCCCGAGTGTCAGGGAAGCCTTGGGTCAGAAGGCTACTGCTGGCCTGCCCATACCACCATCACTTTGTCATCGCCGGTCTCGCGAATAAAGCCGTAGCCTTTCGCCATCGATAGGGTGGTTTGTTTACCCATGCCAATCGCCGGATGACGGGCGCGGAACTGGCCCAGTTTCTCCCAGTGGGTCACGCTGCGCGCGGCTTTGCCGCTGACGTCCTGCCAGTTCATATCTGAGCGCGTCCCCTGAAGCGGATCGGAGCCGGTCGGGCCGAACGGTCGCGAAGATTCATCGCCGTAGAAGATCTGCACTGCGCCAGGCGCGAGCAGCAGCAATTCCGCCGCCGTGCTGCCGCCTTCGCGGAACAGGCTGGTATCGTGCGAGGAGAGATAGCTTAACACATTGAAATCCTGAAGCTTCTCTGCCATATGTTGCCAGGTCAGGTCGATATTCGCCAGGCAGCTTGTCGCTTTCGCCGCCTGATCCTGATAATCAAAATTCAGCATTGCGTCAAAACCGTGGCGATAGTAGTCGCTCTGCATCACGCCGTGGCCCCAGGCCTCGCCGGTCATCCAGAACGGCGCGTTATCCAGCGCTTTATCCGGATTGGCTTTTTTCCATTCCGCCAGCGCTTCAGTGGCCTGGGTTTTTAACTGCAGCCAGGCGGCCTGCTCGACGTGCTTGGCGGTATCGACGCGGAAGCCGTCGATGCCGTAGTCGCGCACCCATTGGCTCAGCCAGTGGGTCAGATAATCGCGCGGCGTATAGCCGGGGATCGCTTTGGCCGCGGTATCCGGCTTATGGCGATAGAAGTTTGGCAGGCCGGATGGCGCCGTGGATTCGGTTTTCAGATCCGGCAGGAAGGCCAGCGACATCGTCAGGTCATCAAATCCGGGGTTGTCGTAATCGCCAATATCGGTGCGGATCCACTTTTTACCCCACCATTTTTCCCAACCGGCTTTGTCGCTGAAGTTAATGTAGTCGTTAAAGCTGTGCCAGCTTTGTCCCGCGCGGGGCTTCCAGTCGGTCCAGCGCTCTCCGAGGGTCTTTTTCAGCTCATCGCCCTGGATGTACAGCGAGCCAAACTGAAACTCCTGCATATCGGCCAGGGTCGCGTAGCCGGTATGGTTCATCACCACGTCGAACAGAATGCGGATCCCGCGCTTGTGGGCCTCATCAACGAGGCGGCGCAGATCGTCTTCCGTTCCCATATTGGCATCCAGCTTCGTCCAGTCCTGGGTGTAATAGCCGTGATAGGCGTAGTGCGGGAAATCGCCTTTCGTACCGCCGCCGACCCAGCCGTGGATTTGTTCCAGCGGCGAACTGATCCAGAGCGCGTTAACGCCGAGCTGCTGGATGTAATCCAGTTTGCTGGTCAGGCCCTGCAGGTCGCCGCCGTGGAAGGTGCCAATTTCCTGCATGCCGTCTTTGTGGCGGCCATAGCTATTGTCGTTGGCCGGGTTGCCGTTGACAAAGCGATCGGTCAGCACGAAATAGACGGTGGCGTTATGCCAGTTGAACGGCGCGGCGGCTTCCGTTTCCGCGCGTTCAAGCAGCAGCAGACCATTGCTGTTAAACGCCGGCTGGAGGGTAACTTTACCGCTGCTGACGGTCGCGATATTACCGCTATAGAAATCGCGAACTTTACTGCCTTCGGCGAAGGATTTGCTGACGTCAATGGTAAGCGGCTTGCCATCCCATTTCGGACACTGCTTCATCTGCGGCGCGGCGGCGGCGGTCTGTTTCTCCTCCAGAGAGACCATCATGGTTGGCGTACCTGAACGGGTATCGACTTCCAGGGTATAGCGGCCATCGCGGAATACGCGCCACTGCGGCGCCGGATCGCGGCAAGGTTCCATAGACAGCATCTGGTTGAGCTTGATCGCGCCGGCAGGCTGCCAGCACTGTTGGTCAAAATTAATCCGCAGAGGGCGCGTACCCTTTGCTACCTCGTTTTGACTGATAAATCTGCCGGTGCCTTCTTCGGTAAAGGCGGGGAAATCTGCGGTAGTCCAGGCGGCGAAGGCCATCCCAGGCAACAGCAGCGACGCAAGCGCAGCGAGTTTCATTCCGGAGTCCTGTGTGCGGTTTTTTGTTCAGTTTGCGCGTCTGGCTGTCTAATGAACTCATCCCACCGGCGCTTTTCCAGGGAGGATGAAAAAGGGTGAGTGATCGCGTTCAAAAAACAAGCAAAAAATGCGAGGGCTGTCGCATTTTTGTACTGTTGTCATGGGGCGGAAACCGATTTCAGATGACAGCTTTTCGGAATTGGACTATTTCTGTGGGTGCGTCATCTGGGTATTTTTGATACTATTCGCGATTCAACTATCGATTTTTTGTGAAAAACAAGGCGTTGGAATGATTGCATCCGACCAGGAGACCTAATGATATCGACTCCCATTCGACGATATGGGGCCGCGATACTCATGTTACTTACCTGCATATTTTCAGGTAGTGTGCTGGCAACAACACACACAGCAACAACGAGTCATAAAGCCCCAATAGTTAAGAAGAAAAGCACCGTTAAAGTAAGCAAGGTAAGCAGTAAACAAGAGTATTCTCGCAATAGTGTAAAGAGCAGTTCACTTCCTGATTTGCGAAAATACCCTTCCGGGACACCAAGGAAAAAAGCGTTTCTCCGGACGGTAATGCCTTACATTACGAAACAGAATCAGGTGATTACCGCCGATCGTAACTGGCTTGTTTCCAAGCAGTACGATGCGCGCTGGTCGCCGAGCGAGCGTACGCGGCTGAAAGAGATCGCCTCTCGCTATAAAGTGAAGTGGTCCGGCAATACTCGCCATATTCCATGGAACTCGCTGCTTGAGCGCGTCGACATTATCCCGAATAGCATGGTCGCTACTATGGCTGCGGCGGAAAGCGGCTGGGGAACGTCAAAGCTGGCGCGGGTGAACAACAATTTATTTGGTATGAAGTGTGGCGGTGGAAACTGCCGCGGTGCGATGAAGGGCTACTCCCAGTTTGATTCGGTGGAAGAGTCCGTTCAGGCCTATGTCAGAAATCTGAATACGCATCCGGCCTACTCGTCGTTCCGTAAATCGCGTGCGCAGCTGCGTAAAGCCGATCAGGAAGTGACCGCCAGCACGATGATTCATAAGCTGAAGGGCTATTCGACCAAAGGGTCGAGCTATAACAACTATCTCTTCGCGATGTATCAGGATAACCAGCGGTTGATAGCCGCGCACATGTAATTGCTCTTACATGTCATCATTGATGCCCGGTGCGTAAGCCCGGGCATTTTTCTTTGCGCGCTACATCATGACTTCGCTGTGCCGGTCGCGGTACTCCTTCGGCGTCACGTCGTACTCTTTCTTAAACACCGAATAGAAATACTGCAGCGACGGATAGCCGCACATCTGGGAGATTTCGTTAATCGATAGGGTGGTTGATACCAGCAGACTGCGCGCTTTTTCCAGCTTCTCGCTGTGGATCACCGTATGAATGGTTTCGCCGACTTCCTCTTTGAAGCGCTTTTCCAGATTCGAGCGGGAAATCCCCACGGCGTCCAGCACCTGCTCAACTTTAATCCCTTTACAGGCGTGGTTACGGATATAGTGCATCGCCTGAATGACCGAAGGGTCGGTGAGCGAGCGGTAGTCGGTGGAGCGGCGTTCTACCACGCGCATCGGCGGGATAAGCTGACGCTGAAGCGGCAGCTCTTCATTCTCCAGCAGGCGATGCAGCAGCTTTGCCGCCTGGTAGCCCATCTGACGGGTGCCCTGCGCAACGGAGGAGAGCGCCACGCGCGACAGGTAGCGGGTAAGCTCTTCGTTATCTATGCCGATAACGCACAGCTTTTCCGGGACGGGGATATGCAGCCGCTCGCAGGCCTGTAATACGTGGCGCGCGCGGGCGTCGGTAACGGCGATGATGCCGGTTTGCGGCGGTAGGGTTTGCAGCCAGTCGGCGAGGCGGTTTTGCGCATGCTGCCAGTTTTCCGGCGCCGTCTCGAGCCCCTGATAGACCACGCCGCGATATTTCTCTCTGGCGACCAGCTGGCAAAACGCGTGCTCGCGCTCGGCGGCCCAGCCTTTACAGCTGGAAGCGGGCAGGCCGTAAAAGGCAAAGCGGTTAATGCCCTTTTCCTTCAGATGCAGGAAGGCGCTCTCGACCAGCGCGGCGTTGTCGGTGGCGATATAGTGAACCGGCGGATAGCACTCCGGGCGGTGGAAGGAGCCGCCGACGCCGACAATCGGAACATTCACGTCGATCAGCAGGTTTTCAATTTCCGGATCGTCGTAATCGGCAATAACGCCGTCGCCTAACCACTCTTTGATGTTTTCAATTCGTGCCCGAAAATCTTCCTCAATGAAGATATCCCATTCCAGTTGCGATGCTTGTAAATATTCGCCGACGCCCTCAACGACCTGGCGATCGTAGGCTTTGTTGGCATTGAATAACAGCGTAATACGGTGACGCTTTTCAAACATAGTGTTGTTCCCGGTCTCTCTTGCAGGCCATACAATACCGGCCAATGCCCGGATTTTTTCAAGCTACTTGTGCCTAAGTTTGGCGGTAGCGCAAATAATTCGGGCATTTTTTTTCACAGCCCTCAGCTTCGGCGTTTCGTGGCGGAATCCATCCATACCGCGAGCAATAAAATGACCCCTTTAACGATGTACTGCCAGAAGGTGGCGACGTCCATCATGCTCATGCCGTTGTCCAGCGCGGACATGATAAAAGCGCCCATGACCGCGCCCGCGACGCTGCCGACGCCGCCGGCGAGGCTGGTACCGCCGATTACGCAGGCGGCGATGGCGTCCAGTTCGGCGATGTTGCCGGCGGAAGGGGAACCGGCGCCAAGACGCGAGCTGAGAATCAACCCGGCAATCGCCACCATCAGGCCATTAATGGCGAACACCGCCAGCTTGGTGCGTTCCACGCTAATGCCGGATAGACGCGCGGCCTCCAGGTTGCCGCCGATGGCGTAGATGCGGCGCCCAAACGCGGTACGGGTGGCCATAAACATGCCCGCCAGCAGCAGCGCGGCGAGAATCAGTACCGGCGTCGGGACGCCGCGATAGTCGTTTAACAGCCAGATGGCGCCCAGTACAATAACGGCGGTAATCGTCTGGCGGCCAACGGCTGAAGCGGAGGCGGGCGTGGAGAGGCCGAGAGCCTGACGTCGCATACGGCCGCGCCACTGCCAGATGATAAAGGCCGCCATGCCCGCCACGCCGATACCAAAGCCAATGCCATCAGGCAGATAGCTCTGGCCGATTTGCGACATCGCCGGGCTGGTGGGAGAGACGGTGGTCCCGTTGGTAATGCCTATCAAAATACCGCGAAATGCCAGCATGCCGGCGAGCGTCACGATAAACGAGGGGACTTTACGATAGGCAACCCACCAACCGTTCCAGGCCCCCAGCAGCAGGCCAAGCGCCAGGGTGACCACAATGGTCAGCGGTAGCGGCCAGCCCAGCCAGACATCAAATATTGCCGCTGCGCCGCCGAGCAGCCCCATCATTGAGCCGACGGAGAGATCGATCTCGGCGGAAATAATCACAAACACCATGCCGACCGCGAGAATGCCGGTAATGGCGGTCTGGCGCAGCAGGTTGGAGATATTACGCGCGCTCAGATAAGCGCCTTCGGTGGTCCAGGTGAAAAACAGCATAATGGCCACGATAGCGGCGATCATCACGAATACCTGGAGGTTCATCCCCTTCAGCCCCGATAGCGCGCCAGCGGCAGGTGGGGTGAGTTTCATTTCAGACGACGTGTTCTTCGACATGGCGTTCGCTCCTCAGTGCGGCTTCCATCACCTGTTCCTGGGTCAGACCCTGGTTGATCAAATTAGCCTTCAATTTACCTTCATGCATCACCAGCACCCGGTCGCTTAGCCCCAGCACTTCGGGCAGTTCGGATGAAATGACAATGACGGCGATCCCCTGCTGCACCAGCTGATTAATCAGCTTGTAGATTTCGTACTTGGCGCCGATGTCGATGCCGCGGGTGGGCTCATCGAGTATCAGAATGCGCGGGTTCAGCAGCAGGCAGCGGGCGAGGATCGCCTTTTGCTGATTGCCGCCGCTCAGGCGACCGATCGCCAGCTCCGGCGATGAGGTTTTGATCTTCAAACGCTGGATGGATTGCTGAATACAGTGCTGCTCTCCGGCATCGTCAAGGCTGCTCAGCAGACCGGTAAACTGGTTTAACGCGGCGAGGGTGATGTTTTTACCCACCGCCATGACCGGCACAATACCGTCTTTCTTTCTGTCTTCCGGTACCATGGCGATGCCCTGCGCAATAGCCTGCTGACAGCTGTGAATCGTCACCTGCTGGCCATCAATAAAGATTTTTCCCTGCCAGCGGCCCGGCCAGACGCCGAACAGGCACTGGACCGCTTCGGTACGGCCCGCGCCGACCAGCCCGGCAATCCCCAGTATTTCACCGCGCCGCAGCGAAAAGGAGACGTCATTGACCCGCTTAATATGGCGATTCACCGGGTGCCAGGCCGTCAGGTTTTCCACCCGCAGGATTTCCTCGCCGCAGCTGTGGGCTTCGCTTGGATAGAGGGCGGTAAGCTCGCGGCCGACCATCATGGTGATAATGTCATCTTCGTTCATGCCGTCAGCGTTACGGGTACCGATATGCTGCCCATCGCGGATCACGCAGATGGTGTCGGAGATGGCTTTGACTTCATTGAGCTTGTGGGAAATGTAAATACAGGCAATACCGTGATTTTGCAGATCGCGAATAATATTCAGCAGAATTGCCGTCTCCTGCTCCGTTAACGAGGCGGTGGGTTCGTCGAGAATTAACAACCGTACCTGTTTATTCAGCGCTTTTGCTATTTCGACCAGCTGCTGCTGGCCAAGGCCCAAATCGCCGACGCGGGTATCGGGTGATATGGCTAAATTGACCTGGGCCAGCAGCTTTTCGCAGCGTAAGGTCATGGTTTCGTAATCCAGCAGACCGTGGCGGGAGATCTCCGCGCCGAGAAAAATATTCTCCAGAACGGTCAGATGTTTTACCAGCGCCAGCTCCTGATGAATGATGGCAATCCCTTTGCGCTCGGTATCGCGTATATGGCCCGGCCGCAACGTTTCCCCGGAAAAAATAATCTCTCCCTCATAGCTACCGTGCGGATATATTCCGCAAAGGACCTTCATGAGCGTGGATTTACCGGAGCCGTTTTCGCCGCACAGCGAGACCACTTCTCCGGCGTTAAGCCGCAGACTGACATTATCAATCGCCTTCACCGTACCGAAGGTTTTAGTAATGTTTTTCATTTCGAGTAACCAGGACATAGAGACTCCACATAAGCGATATCCGGCTGGATGGGGCAACGCCCCCGGGAGAGGGCGTCAGAGATTACAGCTCGCTTTTTTTGTGGAAACCGTCTTTGATCACCGTCTGGTCAATGTTGTCTTTATTGACCTCAATGGGCGTCAGCAGCCGGGACGGTACATCTTTGAGGCCGTTGTTGAGCGTGGCGTCGGCCTTCGGCTGCTTATCGTTGCCCAGTTCGACGGCGATCTCTGCTGCGGTGGTGGCAAGGTCAGCGATCGGTTTGTAAACGGTCATCGTCTGAGTGCCAGCGATAATGCGCTTCACGCCGGCGAGGTCGGCATCCTGGCCGGAAATCGCCACTTTGCCTGCGAGCCCCTGGGCGCTTAACGCCTGAATGGCGCCGCCGGCGGTGGCATCGTTAGAGGCGACGACCGCATCAATTTTGTTATTGTTGGCGGTCAGGGCGTTTTCCATAATCTTCAACGCATTTTCTGGCAGCCATCCGTCGACCCACTGATCGCCGACGACCTTAATTTTTCCTTCATCAATATAGGGCTTAAGAACTTTCATTTGGCCGGCGCGGAAAAGCTTGGCGTTATTGTCTACCGGCGAGCCGCCCATTAAGAAATAGTTGCCCTGAGGCACTTTATTGACCAGGCTTTGCGCCTGCATTTCGCCAACTTTCTCATTATTAAACGAAATATAGAAATCAATGTCGGCGTTATTGATGAGACGATCGTAGGCGAGAACTTTAATTCCCTCCTGTTTAGCCTCTTTTATCACATTACTCAGCACCTGACCGTTATAGGGAATAATAACCAGAACGTCGACGCCGCGATTAATCATATTTTCGATTTGCGACATTTGCGTTTCTTCGTTGCCATTGGCTGACTGGACGAATACTTTTGCACCTAATGATTCAGCTTTATTGACAAAAATATCGCGATCTTTTTGCCAGCGCTCAAGGCGCAGATCGTCAATCGCCATGCCAATTTTGACTTCTTTCGCAATGCCCGACAGGCTGGTGAGGAGGAGTGAAGCACAGAGCGTTAGGCAAAGGTTCTTTATCTTCATAATAATAACACCTTTTTTGTAAAGTGCAGGATAAGACGAACGATAAAAATAAACGGCCTGATACGTAGCAGATTTTTAACGCGGAAAGGAGCGCTGGCAATTATCTATGCTTATTTTGCCGTTATGAAATTTTGTTTATTTGTTAATTTATGACCGCGATCGTACTTTAATAATTAGTTCTCATCGTATTTCATTGATCTCTCGTGGCGTAAGCAGCGAAGTGAGGGCGTTGTTCTATTGTTTTTGCGACCTGGCGCACGTTTGTGGATTCTCTCAATCACAGTGTGAAATAACGTAATTGAGGAAACTAAAAAGAGAATTCTATATTGGCTTATGACTTATTACTCGCCGCATCCCTGAATATGGAGTTCATTATGCAGACCTATTTTGATCAGCTCGATCGCGTTCGTTATGAAGGCCCGAAATCCGCTAACCCACTGGCTTTCCGTCATTACAATCCGGATGAGCTGGTCCTGGGCAAACGGATGGAAGAGCACCTGCGCTTTGCGGCCTGCTACTGGCACACCTTCTGCTGGAACGGCGCTGATATGTTCGGCGTGGGCTCCTTTAACCGCCCGTGGCAGCAGCCGGGCGAAGCGCTGGAAATGGCGAAACGCAAAGCCGATGTCGCGTTTGAGTTTTTCCACAAACTGAACGTACCGTACTACTGCTTCCACGACGTTGACGTTTCTCCGGAAGGGGCGTCGTTGAAAGAGTATGCCAATAACTTCGCGCAGATGGTGGATGTGCTGGCGGAAAAACAGCAGCAGAGCGGCGTCAAGCTGCTGTGGGGTACGGCAAACTGCTTTACGAACCCGCGTTACGGTGCCGGTGCGGCAACCAACCCGGATCCGGAAGTGTTCAGCTGGGCGGCCACTCAGGTGGTGACCGCGATGGATGCGACCCACAAACTGGGCGGGGAAAACTACGTCCTGTGGGGCGGCCGCGAAGGCTATGAAACTCTGCTCAATACCGACCTGCGCCAGGAGCGCGAGCAGATTGGCCGCTTTATGCAGCTGGTCGTGGAGCATAAACATAAAATCGGCTTCCAGGGCACGCTGCTGATTGAACCTAAACCGCAGGAGCCAACCAAGCATCAGTACGATTACGACGCGTCTACCGTCTATGGCTTCCTGAAACAGTTCGGCCTGGAAAAAGAGATCAAACTGAACATCGAAGCGAACCACGCGACGCTGGCCGGCCACACTTTCCACCACGAAATTGCGACCGCCATTGCTCTGGGTCTGTTTGGCTCCGTTGATGCTAACCGCGGCGACCCGCAGCTGGGCTGGGATACCGACCAGTTCCCGAACAGCGTTGAAGAGAATGCGCTGGTGATGTACGAAATCCTGAAAGCGGGAGGCTTCACCACCGGCGGCCTGAACTTTGATGCTAAAGTGCGTCGTCAGAGCACCGACAAATACGACCTGTTCTACGGCCACATTGGCGCGATGGACACCATGGCGCTGGCGTTAAAAGTCGCTGCTCGTATGATTGAAGACGGCGAGCTGGATAAACGCGTCGCCAGGCGCTATGCCGGCTGGAACGGTGAGCTGGGTCAGCAGATCCTGAAAGGCCAGATGAACCTTGCGGACATTGCCCAGTATGCCACTCAGCATAACCTGGCGCCGGAGCACCAGAGCGGCCATCAGGAACTGCTGGAAAACGTGGTTAACCGTTACCTCTTTGATCGCTAATGAGGGCGATGATGCCCGGCGGGCCCGGGCATTGGCGATAACCGATGCTTTTTTCGCGCCACGCTTAGCCGTGGCGCGTCAGTAAGGAGAGGCTGTATGTATATCGGGATTGATCTGGGCACCTCGGGCGTCAAGGCTATTCTGCTCAACGAGCAGGGCGAGGTCGTGGCTTCGCATACCGAAAAGCTCAACGTGTCGCGTCCGCACCCTTTATGGTCTGAACAAGATCCTGAGCACTGGTGGCTGGCGACGGACCGCGCGATGAAAGCGCTGGGCGTGCAGCACTCGCTGCGCGAAGTTAAAGCGTTAGGTATTGCGGGCCAGATGCACGGCGCGACGCTGCTGGATAAGCAACAGCGCGTCCTGCGCCCGGCGATTTTATGGAATGATGGCCGCTGCGGTGAAGAGTGCGCGCTGCTGGAAGCGAACGTCAACCGTTCGCGGCAGATAACCGGCAACCTGATGATGCCGGGATTTACCGCGCCGAAGCTGCTGTGGGTACAACGTCACGAGCCTGAGATCTTCAAACAGGTCGATAAAGCCCTGCTGCCAAAAGATTATTTACGTTTGCGCATGACCGGTGAGTTTGCCAGCGATATGTCCGATGCCGCCGGAACGATGTGGATGGACGTGGCGCGCCGCGACTGGAGCGATGAGATGCTCGCCGCCTGCGGTCTGAGCCGCGATAACATGCCGGCGCTGTTCGAAGGATGTGAAGTTACGGGTTCGCTGCGCCCGGCCGTCGCGCAGTCGTGGAATATGCCGGAAGCGCTGGTGGTGGCCGGCGGCGGCGACAACGCGGCGGGGGCGGTGGGTGTTGGCATGGCGGATGCGGGCCAGGCGATGCTGTCGCTGGGGACCTCCGGCGTCTACTTTGCCGTCAGCGACGGCTTTCTGAGCAAGCCGGAAAGCGCCGTACACAGTTTCTGCCACGCGCTGCCCGGGCGCTGGCATCTGATGTCGGTCATGCTGAGCGCGGCTTCCTGCCTCGATTGGGCGGCGACATTAACCGGCCTCGGCACGGTTCCGGAGCTGATTGCGGCGGCGGAAGCGGCGAATGACGATGCCGATCCGGTCTGGTTCCTGCCCTACCTCTCCGGTGAACGTACGCCGCACAATAATCCGCAGGCCAAAGGCGTCTTTTTCGGCCTGACTCATCAACATGGTCCGGCGGAACTGGCGCGGGCGGTGCTGGAGGGCGTCGGTTATGCGCTGGCGGACGGTATGGATGTGGTTCACGCCTGCGGCGTGAAGCCCGAGAGCGTCACGCTTATCGGCGGCGGCGCGCGCAGCGCCTACTGGCGGCAAATGCTGGCGGATATTAGCGGCCAGCAGCTGGACTTCCGCACCGGCGGTGACGTCGGCCCCGCGCTTGGCGCGGCGCGGCTGGCCCAGCTGGCGTTGCATCAAAATATCGCGTTTTCCGATCTACTTCCTCAGCTCCCGCTGGAACAGGCTCATCGTCCTGATGCCGAGCGCTTTGCTCGTTACGCCCCTCGCCGGGAAACCTTCCGCCAGATTTATCAGCAGCTTTTACCGCTGATGTCCTGATTCTTTCGCCCCTGTCGATGGGGCGAATTCATCTCTTGAATGTTTTTAAATTCATGTAGTTATCGAGTGTATTTATATATTCCGAATTTGTCGTTTCAGGGACGAAAAGTACGGATAAACGCATCCTGCCAGTCCACAATGGGGCCTGTCTTATGCCAGGGAGGCACCATGAAAAACAATCTTATTGCAAGGCTGTTGATGTCTATTGGCGCACTGGTTTATCTGGTGGGAATCTGGCGAACCTGCCCATTATTTAGCGGTAAAGGCTATTTTTTGGGCGTTCTGGTCATGGGGATGTTTGCTGTGCTCACGCATCAGCGAACGGCGCAGGAAGCACAGCGAGACGGCGATTTTATCTCGCTGTGCCGGCTGGTGGTGCTGCTGTCGGCGGGATTGCTGCTGGTCGGCGCCTGGTTTGTCCCGGCTCCGTGGCGTGAAAAAAGTATTTACGTGATGGCGTGGTTTGTCTGTATGTACGGTGCGTCGGCAACGCCTTATCCCGCTAAAGTCACGGATAAAGCTCGCAATAACTCAGTGGAATAAGCTGTCAGCGGACAGCGAAGAGAGGTAGTTACAAATGGAAACGAAAGCGACGACATATTCACCCGCGTTTCATCTGATCTCATGGATTGCGCTGGTTGGCGGCATACTGACGTATCTGATTGGCCTGTGGAACGCGCAGATGGAGCTCAATGAAAAGGGCTACTATTTTGCCGTACTGGTTCTGGGGCTTTTTTCCGCCGCCTCTTATCAAAAGACGGTGCGTGATAAATACGAAAAGATCCCAACCACTACGATGTATTACTTGTCCTGCCTGATCGCCTTTGCGATTGCTGTGGGTCTGCTGGCGGTGGGATTGTGGAACGCAACGCTGATGCTCAGTGAGAAAGGCTTTTATGGCCTGGCGTTCTTTTTAAGCCTTTTCGGCGCCGTGGCGGTGCAGAAGAATATACGTGATGTCTGGGATCGTTCTTCTCTAAGCGAGGTCGGCGCAGTCACGGAAGAGCCCGCTGAGTAAACGACGGCGCCGGCGTTGAACCGCAGGCGCCGTTTTTCAGCTCACCAGTCGTCGGCTGTCAATGCGCTGTACCAACATTGATAGCGCCAGGCTACCCAGCAGCGCAGCGCTGAATATCCAGGCAATATCCAACATTGGCCAGCGGGTCAGCTCCAGTCCGCTGGCGCGCAGCGCGTGAATAATCAGCGCATGAAATCCGTAAATGCCTAACGAATGGCGCGCAATAAGCGCAATAAACGGCAGCTGACGCGTATTGAGCGTATTTTTTACCAGCGTCAGCAGGGCGAGCGCGCAGACAAAAACCGCGGGGCCGCAGTATAAATACCAGGTATCACCAAAATCGCCGCGCCAGCGCAGTTCGTGCAGCGTGCCGCGTGATATTACCCATACTCCCGTGATGAATAGCCCAGCGCAGAGCGCAGTCAGCCATTTTTTATCGGTATCCAGCGTGCCGATTGCCCGCCCTAATACGCCGTACATCACGTAGTAGAACGTATCGCCGTTGATATAGAGATTGAGCGGCAGCCATTCAACGCCTGCGGCTTTCACTGGGACCATATTGGGGTTTGCCAGAATACCCAGCACCAGCATCAGCGCCAGCAGCATCCTGCCGCTCACCTGCTTAACCTGCACCAGCGGAGAAAGCAGGTAAATGACCACGATAGCGAAGAAGAACCACAGATGGTAGAACACCGGTTTCTGCAGCAAATTTCTCAGCGACAGTTCAACGTTGATGTGGGTAAACAAGGTGATATAAAGCAGCGACAGCGCACTATAAAAGAGAATGCACAGCGCGATACGCCGAAAATGGCGGGGCTGGGCGCTGCGCTCGCCGAAAAACAGATAGCCTGAAATCATGAAAAACAGGGGGACGCTGACGCGAGATGCCGAGTTGAGGATATTGGCGAGATCCCACTCCAGCAGGCTGATGGTGTGCGGATGCGTGATATACCAGGTGGTACTATGAATCATGACCACCATCATGCAGGCAATGCCGCGCAAATGGGTAATCCAGTGAATTTTTTCCTGCATCAGTGCCTCTGTTTCTCCTTCTCAGAAAGGGTCTGACCGCCCTTATACGCTGGTATCGCAGTGGAATAATCCGAGTTTTTCGGCATAGACTTGTCGAGGTGTGGCCCAATTCGCACAATGTGCCGATTATTTAACGTAACCTGCACGATAACAATTTACTAACAAGGCGGTCGAGAAAAAATGGTGATGAAATATGTGTTTTCTGGACTACTGCTGTGCCTGCTGGCGGGCTGTAGCGCGACGCCGTCTCCGCCAGTGCAGAAGGCGCAGAAAGCACGGATAACGCCGCAGGCTACCCTCAATATGGCGCAGCTTTGCAAGGATAATGCCGCCGTTCGTTATAGTACAGGCGTGCGCCAGGTTGACATCAGCCATTTCGAGCAGTTTCAGGGGAGCTACGAGCTTTCGGGCAAGACTGCGCGGAATGAACGTTTTATCTGTTCTTTTGACCCGGACGGACAGTTTTTGCATCTTTCCATGCGCTAAACGCGCCCACGGTGGCGCTTATTTCCGCAATTTTCCCTAAACAATCCCGTTTCATACTGTATATCTCGCAGCCAGCGGGTATACTGGCTCCTTCCTTTAAATCCACACGTATCCAGCACGAAATCATATGCAAAAGTTTGATACCAGGACCTTCCAGGGCCTGATCCTGACCTTACAGGATTACTGGGCTCGCCAGGGCTGCACCATTGTTCAACCACTGGACATGGAAGTCGGCGCAGGCACCTCTCACCCGATGACCTGCTTACGCGCATTGGGTCCCGAGCCGATGGCGACCGCCTACGTGCAGCCTTCCCGCCGTCCGACCGATGGTCGCTACGGTGAAAACCCGAACCGTTTACAGCACTACTATCAGTTCCAGGTGGTGATAAAACCCTCTCCGGATAATATCCAGGAGCTGTACCTTGGGTCTCTGAAAGAGCTGGGTATGGATCCGACCATCCACGACATTCGCTTCGTCGAAGACAACTGGGAAAACCCGACGCTGGGCGCCTGGGGTCTGGGTTGGGAAGTGTGGCTGAACGGTATGGAAGTCACGCAGTTCACCTACTTCCAGCAGGTTGGCGGTCTGGAGTGTAAGCCGGTCACCGGCGAGATCACCTACGGTCTGGAACGTCTGGCGATGTATATCCAGGGTGTCGACAGCGTTTACGATCTGGTCTGGAGCGATGGCCCGCTGGGTAAAACGACCTACGGCGACGTGTTCCATCAGAACGAAGTGGAGCAATCCACCTATAACTTCGAATATGCCGACGTGGACTTCCTGTTCTCCTGCTTCGAGCAGTATGAGAAAGAAGCCCAGCAGCTGCTGGCGCTGGAAAACCCGCTGCCGCTGCCTGCCTACGAGCGCATTCTGAAAGCCGCCCATAGCTTTAACCTGCTGGACGCGCGTAAAGCCATCTCCGTCACCGAGCGTCAGCGCTATATCCTGCGCATTCGCACCCTGACCAAAGCAGTGGCTGAAGCTTACTATGCTTCCCGTGAAGCCCTGGGCTTCCCGATGTGCAACAAGAATAAATAAGAGGCGGCCATGTCTGAGAAAACTTTCCTGGTGGAAATCGGCACTGAAGAGCTGCCACCAAAAGCACTGCGCAGCCTGGCTGAATCCTTTGCTGCGAACGTGACCGCAGAGCTGGATAACGCTGGCCTCGCGCACGGTAAAGTTGAATGGTTTGCCGCACCGCGCCGTCTGGCGCTGAAAGTGGCGAATCTGGCGGCTGCGCAGGCAGACCGTGAAGTTGAAAAACGCGGCCCGGCGATTGCCCAGGCGTTTGACGCCAGCGGCCACCCGAGCAAAGCGGCCGAAGGCTGGGCGCGCGGCTGCGGTATCACCGTCGATCAGGCTGAACGTCTGACGACCGATAAAGGCGAATGGCTGCTGTATCGTGCCCACGTGAAAGGCGAGAGCACCGAAGCGCTGCTGCCGAACATGATCGCGACCTCGCTGGCGAAGCTGCCGATCCCGAAACTGATGCGTTGGGGCGCGTCCGACGTCCACTTCGTGCGTCCGGTTCATACCGTGACCCTGCTGCTGGGCGACAAAGTGATCCCGGCCACCATTCTGGGCGTGCAGTCCGATCGCGTTATTCGCGGCCACCGCTTTATGGGTGAGGCGGAGTTCACTATCGACAATGCCGATCAGTATCCGCAGATCCTGCTGGAGCGCGGTAAAGTCATCGCCGATTACGAACAGCGTAAAGCCAAAATTAAAGCCGATGCGGAAGAAGCGGCGCGTAAAATTGGCGGCAACGCCGATCTGAGCGAAAGCCTGCTGGAAGAGGTGACTTCACTGGTTGAATGGCCGGTGGTCCTCACCGCGAAGTTCGAAGAAAAATTCCTTGCGGTGCCTGCCGAAGCGCTGGTTTACACCATGAAAGGGGACCAGAAGTACTTCCCGGTTTACGACAACGCGGGCAAGCTGCTGCCGAATTTTATCTTCGTCGCCAACATCGAATCGAAAGATCCGACCCAGATTATTTCCGGTAACGAAAAAGTGGTGCGTCCGCGTCTGGCGGACGCTGAGTTCTTCTTCAATACCGACCGTAAAAAACGTCTGGAAGATAACCTTCCGCGTCTGCAAACCGTGCTGTTCCAGCAGCAGCTGGGTACGCTGCGCGATAAGACCGATCGTATTCAGGCGCTGGCCGGCTGGATCGCTGAGCAGATTGGCGCGGACGTCAATCATGCTACCCGCGCGGGCCTGCTCTCCAAGTGCGATCTGATGACCAACATGGTCTTCGAGTTCACCGACACGCAGGGCGTGATGGGGATGCACTACGCACGCCATGATGGCGAAGCGGAAGACGTTGCCGTTGCCCTGAACGAGCAGTATCAGCCGCGCTTTGCCGGCGATGATCTGCCGTCTAACCCGGTGGCCTGCGCCGTGGCGATTGCCGATAAGATGGACACCCTGGCGGGTATCTTCGGTATCGGCCAGCATCCGAAAGGCGATAAAGACCCGTTTGCGCTGCGTCGTGCCGCGCTGGGCGTGCTGCGTATCATCGTTGAGAAGAACCTGAATCTGGATCTGCAAACGCTGACTGAAGAAGCGGTGCGTCTGTACGGCGACAAGCTGACGAATGGCAACGTGGTCGACGATGTTATCGACTTCATGCTGGGGCGCTTCCGCGCCTGGTATCAGGATGAAGGCTATACCGTCGACACGATTCAGGCGGTACTGGCGCGTCGTCCAACCCGTCCGGCAGACTTCGATGCGCGTATGAAGGCGGTTTCCCACTTCCGTACCCTCGAAGAGTCCTCCGCCCTGGCGGCGGCGAACAAGCGTGTATCCAACATTCTGGCAAAATCAGACGTGACGCTGAACGATATCGTTCACGCCTCCGTACTGAAAGAAGCGGCTGAAATCAAGCTGGCAGGCAATTTAGTCGTGCTGCGCGATAAGCTGCAGCCGTACTTCGCCGAAGGGCGTTACCAGGATGCGCTGATTGAGCTGGCGTCCCTGCGCGAGCCGGTGGATGAGTTCTTCGAGAACGTGATGGTGAACGCAGAAGACCAGGATGTGCGCGTGAACCGACTGACGCTGCTGTCCAAGCTGCGCGATCTGTTCCTGCAGGTAGCGGATATTTCCCTGCTGCAGTAAGTGAATAGGTAATAATAAAAAACCTGCCTGCGGGCAGGTTTTTTTATACTAAAAATATAAGTAAGCGAACCATTAATAATTCGCTGATTGATATTTTTGTTATTTTCATTGATTGCCGGGAATTATTTTAGGAATATGCCAACGTAGTCTGGTCTGATATTTACGGTAGAATGCTGACGGGTGCTTGAGACTGTTTGTCTCAGGCGTTCAGCGGGAGACAAACAGAGAAAAGCCCCACCTGATGATAAATCAAAGTGAGGCTCCCCTATGCATGAACACCATAAGAGTAGCCTCTTACCTGTTGAAAATCAACACGGGAGGCGAGGAATGCCGCAAAAGTATCTGTTGTTTAGCTTAATAGTGATTTGCTTCACTATTTTATTATTTACCTGGATGGTGCGTGATTCGCTGTGTGAATTACAGCTCAGGCAGGGGAATATTGAGCTGGTGGCGTTCTTAGCCTGTGGGATTAAAACGTAAGAGACGGTGGCGGAGAGCGATCTCCGCCATTCTTACGGCGTTAAGCATTCTTATAGCACCCTGTTTTTTTCATGAAATCATTATTTCGCCTCCTGAAACCAGGAGGCTTTTTTTCCGGATTCACGGCCTGTCGAAAAAACAGGCTTGAAATGTATACCGGGGTATGGCTATCCTATGGCCCGACGAATCCCTCGTCTCACCGGAGAGCACGCGCCAAATGAACAAACACGACTGATGAATTTCACGCCTTGCTTCGCGCTATTTGCGAGCAGGGGAGGTATTGATTTCATTCAGGAGTGCTTATGGCTCATTGTGCCCGGTCCCCCTCTTTTCTTTTGCATCAGGTCACCTGTCAGTTAGCGACGGGAGATACGCTTTTTGGTCCGCTGAATTTATCGCTGGAAGGCACCCTCTGCGGGCTTGTCGGGCGCAATGGCGTCGGTAAAACCCGATTATTGCGTTTGCTGGCAGGCCTGGACTCGCCGTCGAGCGGCCATATCGAACGTGTGGCTTCGGTGAGCTACGTTGCTCAGCAGCATGTCATGTTTCCTGATACGACGCTGGCGGAATGGCTTGGCGTCGAATTCGTTTTTGCTGCTCTGGCTCGTCTTGAACGGGGCGAAGGGCGAGCCGATGATCTTGAACGTCTTGATGGCTTTTGGGATCTCCCGGAGCGCCTGAATGCAGGATTCCAGGCCGCTGGCTTAGGAGAATTTCCCCCCGAACGGCTCGCCTCTTCGCTGAGCGGCGGGGAAAGAGTGAAGGCGCAGCTGTGTGGAGCGTTCTTGTCTGGCGCGGATTTCCTCCTGCTTGACGAACCCACCAACCATCTCGACCGACAAGGCCGCGCGTGGCTATATCAGCAGCTTGAGCAATGGCGCGGAGGGGCGTTGATCGCCAGCCACGATCGGGAGCTACTGTCCCAAATGCCGCGCATCCTCGAGCTGGCATCCGCGGCTTTGCGCAGCTACGGCGGCAATTATGCGGATTATCAGCAGCAGCGTGAGCTGGAGCAGCAGGCGGCTCGCGCCGCGCTGGAGCATGCGGTTACTGAACGGCGACGAACCCGGGCGCGGATGCAAAAAGAGCACGATGCCTGCCGGCGCCGCTCGGCGCAGACGTTGCGCACTATCGACACGCTAAATATCGCTTCATTTGAGCGTGTTGCCTGGAAAGGGGCGGCAAAAGCGCGTCCCGGTACCCTTAAGCGCCAGCATCGTGAACAAAGCGGCATCCTCAACGATGCGATAGAGCAGGCGCGTGAGCGGGTAGAGGAAGACAACCCGGTGATGTTTACTCTGCCCGGTAGCCAGGTCGCTGCGGGAAAGCAGGTGCTGGAGCTGGACGCGCTGCGGCTGACCCATTCACCGATGGCAGCGCTGGACTGGCGCATAGCTGGGCCGATGCGCGTGGCGCTGCGTGGCCCCAACGGCTGCGGTAAAACAACGTTGCTTAAAACGCTGCTGGGCCTGCAGCCGCCGCTCTCAGGAAGCTGCCGCTTATCGGTCAACGCGGCGTATCTGGATCAGCATCTGAGCCAGCTGGACCTGTCATTGTCCGTCATGGCGCACCTGAATCTCAGTGATACGCCCTTAGAAGAAGGTGTGCTGCGCAGCCAGCTGGCGCAGCTACAGCTGGGGGCGGACAAAGTCCATCTACCGCTATCGGTTCTGAGCGGAGGCGAAAGATTAAAAGCGGCGCTGGCCTGCGTGCTCTGGCGACGGGCGGCTACGCAGCTGCTGCTGTTGGATGAGCCCACTAACCATCTTGACCTGACGTCCACTCTGGCGATTGAAAAAGCGCTGGCACAGTTTCCCGGCGCGATGCTGGTGGTGTCACATGATGAAGCTTTTTTACGGGCGCTGAAGCTGACCCATTGCCTGGCATGGCGGGAAGAGGGCTGGAGCGTTGAGAGGCTATAAATGCAAAAAACCGCCATCGATGGATGGCGGTGACTTAAGGCGCAAATAAAAAAATCCCCGCCGTTTGGCAGGGACTTAATAATTTTGAGCTTTTTAAGCTTACAGGCTGGTTACGTTGCCAGCTGCCGGGCCTTTAGCGCCGCTTTCGATGGTGAAGGAAACTTTCTGACCTTCGTCCAGAGATTTGTAGCCTTCGTTCTGGATAGCAGAGAAGTGTACGAACACGTCTTTAGAACCATCGTCAGGAGTGATGAAGCCAAAGCCTTTGTCAGCGTTGAACCATTTTACGATACCAGTCATTTTACCGGACATAGTGAATTACCTTTAAAAAAATAAATGAGCCTTGCGGCGTTACGGTCTGGACTACAGATTTAAAGCGATAAAGGGAAAGTTCACTACCGGGGTATCAACGGATAACCTTTGAAGGACTGCTCTATTCGAATGCTCTGTGGTCTTTACTTCAAACCTGCGAGCATTAACGCATGTTCACGTTGTGATAGCAAACTTTTTTTTCGTTGGCATGAAAACGGTCCTTTGGCAGGACCGCTAGCCGAAACCCATAAACGCTAAAATTATGAATCAATAAGCTGTCTTGAAAGCTGCGGATTCGCCTGGATCAGGCGCATCAGCTTAAGCTCTGTGGGAGAAGGCCTTACGCGTCTCGATTCCCACTCTTGTACCATTGCTACGCTGACGCCCATGGCGTTGGCAAAATCATCTATTTTCAGCCCGGTACCTTTGCGTAGCTGGTCAAATTCAATGCATGCGGCGGGCTTACGCGTCAGCGAGGCCGCCTGAGCCTGATCTTTAAAAATAATTTGTTCAAGGTTGCTCAGCAGTTCAAATGCAGGATCTTTATATTCCATTGAGAACTCCTCTCTTTCATACGGCGGAGGGTGAATTATGTAGAGCCTCTTAAGAATAGTCGGAAAAAAAGGCCAGGAATGCTTACCCTGGTAATTATTTATCACCCGAGGTTCTTTAGCGCCGCGTCGGGCGATATAACATGCTGAAAAGTAATAGAGAGAGCCGATAAGCAAATTATTGTAAACAGATAAGAAGAAAAGCGGAAAAGGCCAGCGCGCGCCCGCTGGCCGGTGTATTACTCCTTCTGGAGCTTCTCCACTTCACCCTGGGCCGCCGAAGGTTGCCGTTGGCCAAGCTTATATTTGACCAGCAGCGCGGTGGCCGACAGGAAGGCCGGGATAGCCAGCAAGGAGAAAATCGTTTCGAAAGAGAGCTGGGCCTGCATCAGGAACGCGCCGCTAAAGGCGCCGAGAATGCCGCCAAAGCGGCCAATCCCTAACATCCAGGCCACGCCGGTCGCGCGTCCTTGGGTGGGATAGAAACCGGCGGCCAGCGCAGGCATTGATGATTGCGCGCCGTTCATAATGCTGCCGGCGATAAATACCATTATCCCCATCAGCAGCAGGTTATGGGTCGAGAAACCAACCAGACAAACGAACACGCCGGTCAGCAGCCAGCCCACGGCAACCACTTTGTTTGGGTTGAGCTTATCCATCAGCGCGCCGAGGATAAGCACGCCAATCCCGCCACCCAGCGGGAACAGCGCGGTGATAATAGAGGCCTGGCTCATCGTCGCGCCGGTTTCGCGGATGAGCAGCGGCAGCCAGCTGGTCAGCAAATAGAAGATCAGCAGGCCCATAAAGTAGGTCAGGCACAGCATGACGGTGCCGACGGCGTAGCGCGGTGAGAAAATCACGCCGATGGACGATTTCTCCTTTACCTGGCCCGCTTCGCGTAGTTCAAATTCCGCCTGCTCTGGAACAGGCGCGATGCGGCGCAGGATCGCGGCGATACGCTGGGCAGGCTGGCGTTTGACCACCATATAGCGCGCGGATTCCGGCAGAAGAAAGATCAGCACTACCGCCAGCAGCAGCGGCATCACGCCGCCAAGCACCAGCACGCTTTGCCAGCCGTAATGGGGGATCATCCAGGCGGAGAGGAAGCCGCCCAGCGAGGAGCCCATCGGAAAGCCGACGAACATCAGGTTAACCATCAGTGCCCTACGCCGCTCTGGGGCGTATTCGCTCATCAGCGTCGCGGCGTTCGGCATGGCGGCGCCCAGCCCAAGGCCGGTAAGAAAACGCAGCAGCGTCAGCTGGTTAAGGCTGGTAGCAAAGGCGGTCAGCAGGCTAAAGCCACCGAAAACCACGATGGACATAATCAGAACTTTTTTCCGCCCAACGCGGTCGGCGAGCGGTCCGGCGGTCAGCGCACCGACCGCGAGCCCGACTAAGGCGGCGCTCATGACCGGGCCTAACGCCGATTTTTCGACGCCCCATTCCTGCACCAGGTCAGAGGCGATAAAGCCGATTATCGCGGTATCGAATCCGTCCATCGCGACGGTGATAAAACATAAGGCCAGAATCATCCACTGGTATTTCGTGAAGGGATGTTCATTGATAAAAGCCTGAATATCGATGGTTGTTTTC
Organism: Klebsiella sp. CB_Kp196; assembly: GCF_040061575.1. Taxonomy (NCBI): domain Bacteria; kingdom Pseudomonadati; phylum Pseudomonadota; class Gammaproteobacteria; order Enterobacterales; family Enterobacteriaceae; genus Klebsiella; species Klebsiella sp. CB_Kp196. The sequence goes on along the minus strand of NZ_JBEAFH010000066.1, from coordinate 15,380 downwards.
TTCATGCGGCATTCCTGGCAGGCAGAGCGGGGGACAGAGATAGATTATTGTTATCTCCCTCGCGGTCGTTGATGTTGTTTGTGCGATTATCGAACAAAAAGCCGTTAATCGCTCATTTAATAAAATCATCGAACGGCGGTTCAGGCAATGCAGGCGAAAAGGGAAGCGTGCGATTATCGTCCACTTTGCGACCCGTGCAGAAGAGAGAATAGATTAATAATAACAAAATCAATTTGTTAAGCGTTTCAGCCGAATGCCGGATGATAGCGGTAATTGTGATGAACTTAACAGCCGACGCGACTGGCCGCTAAAACGCTAAAAAACCGGCTTTCAGGGAGGAAGATTGTCAGGAAAAGGTATCCTGCAAGGCCGACCTGGACTATCCTTGTCAGCGTCTGGCACGTGTGTGTCTGTTTGCGCTTTTTTTGGCTGAAAGGAGTAAAAAAATGGCGACAGGAAAGTCCTGCTCTCGCTGGTTTGCGGCTATTGCGGCCCTGTTAATGGTGGTTAGCCTGAGTGGGTGTTTTGATAAAGAAGGCGATCAGCGCAAAGCGTTTATCGACTTCCTGCAAAATACGGCAATGCGTAGCGGCGAACGTCTGCCGACGCTGACCGCCGATCAGAAAAAACAGTTCGGGCCTTTCGTTTCCGATTACGCGGTGATTTACGGCTATTCACAGCAGGTAAGCCAGGCGATGGATGCGGGTTTACGTCCGGTGGTTGATAGCGTGAACGCGATCCGCGTACCGCAGGATTATGTTACCCAACGCGAGCCGCTGCGTCAGGCAAACGGCGCTTTGGGCGTACTGAGCCAGCAGCTGGAGAACGCAAAAATACAGGCGGATGCCGCCCACGGCGCGCTGAAACAGGGCGACGATCTCAAGCCGGTCTTCGACCAGGTCTATAACAAAGTCGTGACGGCGCCGGCGAATGCGCTACAGCCGTTAATTCCGGCAGCGCAGGTATTTACCCAACAGCTGGTGCAGGTGGGTGATTTTATCGCTCAGCAAGAAACCCAGGTCAGCTTCGTGGCGAACGGTATTCAGTTCCCGACTTCGCAGCAGGCCAGTCAGTACAATACGCTGATAGGGCCGCTGGCCGCTCAGCACCAGGCCTTTAATCAGGCGTGGACCGCGGCAGTTAACGCGACGCGTTAACGGCTCTGACAGCCCGGGCAAGGCTTCACCTTAGCCCGGGTTTTCTTTTTTCACTTCTCACTTCACCTGCGGATTCACGCAGTTCTTCTCAACGTTGCCGTTCAGGGCATCAATCAGATTATCCACCGCGCAGGCCGCCATGTTATAGCGGGTTTCATGCGTGGCCGAGCCAATATGCGGCACGGCGACCACGTTTGGCATATTCAGCAGCGGGGAGTCTTTCGCCAGCGGCTCTTGTTCGAAAACGTCGAGGCCGGCGGCATGAATTTCACCTTCCTGCAGGGCGGCAATCAGCGCTTTCTCATCCACCACCGGGCCGCGCCCGGCGTTAATAAAGATGGCCGAGGGCTTCATTTTGGCAAACTGAGCTTTGCCGAACAGATGATGAGTCTCATCGGTCAGCGGTAGGATCAGACAGACAAAATCCGCTTCCTCCAGCAAGGTATCGAGATCGCAGTAGCGGGCGTTAAAGCGCTCCTCTGCCTGAGGGTGCTGGCGGCGGGCGTTGTAGAGGATCGGCATACCAAAGCCCGCGTGGGCGCGCTGGGCAAGCGCCATCCCGATACGCCCCATTCCGACGATACCGAGGGTTTTATGGTGCACATCGTTGCCAAACCAGTCCGGACCGATGCTTTTGGTCCACTCGCCGGCCTTCACGCGGTTAGCCACCTCAACCACCCGACGCGCAGTGCTCAATACCAGCGCCATCACGGTATCGGCGACGGTCTCGGTCAGTACCGTCGGGGTGTGCATCAGCAGCACTTTACGCGCATTCAGCGCATCGACGTCGAAGTTGTCATAGCCGACGGAGATGGTCGAGGTCGCACGAAGCTTGGGCATTTTCTCCAGTAACGCGGTATCGACTTTTTCGCTGGAACCCAGCAGACCTACCGCTTCAGCGAACGCGTCGGCGTGCTGTGAAACGGTCTCCGGACGCAGGTTTTTCACCTGGGTAACGGTAAAGTGTTGTTCCAGACGCTGTTGCAGGTCGTCGGGAAGCGTTTTGTAGAGAATGACTGACGGCTTCATGCGGTTCTCCGTTGCGTTAAGGTTTCAGGCGTGACGTGCGCCGAGCGGAAGTTTTTGATTATTAGCAGGCTTAACAATCAAAGTAAGCCATACCGAGACGAAAAGCGCCACTCCCATGAAAATGTACGAGGCTGCGGGGCTGCCGGTGGTGCCGTTCAGGTAACCGACAAACCATGAGCCGAAGAACGAACCCAGCGCGCCCATGCTGTTAATCAGGGCCATGGCGCCTCCGGCGACGTTGCGCGGCAGCATCTCAGGAATGATGGCGAAGAACGGTCCGTAGGGGGCGTACATCGCCGCGCCGGCAATCACCAGCAGGGTATAAGAGACCCAGAAATGGTTGGCGCCAACGGCCCAGGAACCAATAAAGGCGAAGGCGGCAATCAGCAGCAGCGGCCAGACAAACAGCTTGCGGTTCTGCATTTTATCGGAAGCCCAGGAGACCACGATCATCGCGATGGTCGCCGCCAGATAGGGGACGGATGAGAGCCAGCCGACCTCGACCATGCCCATATTCTCGCCGCCGCTGCGGATAATTGACGGCAGCCACAGAACGAAACCGTAAACCCCGATGCTCCAGGCGAAATACTGCATGCACAGCAGGACAACGTTGCGCGAGCGGAAGGCTTCGCCGTAGTTGCGCACCGGTTTGATTCCCTGCTGTTCACGCTCCAGCTGCTCCTGCAACGCGGCTTTTTCGCTTTCCGCCAGCCAGTTGACCTGCGAAGGTTTGTCTTTTACCAGCACCCACCAGCAGAAGGCCCAAATCACCGCCGGAACGCCTTCGATAATAAACATTTCCCGCCAGCCGAAGGCCTGAATCAGGTAACCGGACACCACCGACATCCACAGCACCGTCACCGGGTTGCCGAGGATCAGGAAGGTATTGGCGCGAGAGCGTTCAGATTTAGTAAACCAGTTGCTGATGTAAATCAGCATCGCCGGCATGACCGCGGCCTCGACGACGCCGAGAATAAAGCGAATCGCCGCCAGCGCGGGAATATTGTGCACCATCCCGGTCAGCGAGGCGCAGGCGCCCCACAGGATCAGGCAGATAAAAATGAGTTTGCGTACGCTGCGGCGTTCGGCGTAAATCGCGCCGGGGATCTGAAAGAAGAAGTAGCCGAGGAAGAACAGCGCCCCCAGCAGGGAGGAGATACCTTTGGTGATCCCCAGATCTTCAGTAATACCGGCCGCCGAAGCGAAGCTGAAGTTAGCGCGGTCGAGGTATGCCAGGCTATACGTGATAAACACGATAGGCATGATGTACCACCAGCGTTTTGTTGCATTCGTCGAACTATTCATAGGTTTGCCTCTGTGAGTGAGGTGACGCTCATCATAGAAAAGATCCGTTACGCCGCGCTGCATGTAGGGTACAGAACGGCCTGACGTTGTGCTGAATCTGCTTACTCGCCCAGCGCCTCACGCGTGGGTAAGCCTTCGCTATCGCCCTGGACCTGAATGGCCAGTGAGCCGATTTTGTTTCCGCGTTTCACCGCCTGCTGCAGCGGTTTTCCTTCCAGCAGGGCGCTAATCACCCCGACGGCAAAGCCATCGCCGGCGCCAACGGTATCGACGACGTTATCCACTTTTATCGCCGCAACGGCCCCCTGTTCGCCATCGGCGGTTTTATACCAGGCGCCGTCGGAGCCGGTTTTTATGATGACCGCGCGAACGCCGTGGCTAAGATAAAAGTCCGCAATGGCTTCCGGCGTTTGCTGGCCGGTCAGAATCATGCCTTCTTTCAACCCCGGCAGAACCCAGTCGGCCTGAAACGCAAGGCGATTAAGCTTCTCGATCATCTCGGCTTCGCTTTTCCACAGCGTGGGCCGCAGGTTGGGGTCGAACGAAATCGTTTTTCCCTGCGCTTTCATGGTGCGCGCCGCGCGGTCCAGCAGGGCGTATGAGCTTTCCGACAGCGCGGCGGCCACGCCGCTTAAGTGCAGGTGACGGGCGCTGGCGAAGTATGATTCGTTAAAATCATCCGGCGACAGATGGCTGGCAGCAGAGCCTTTGCGAAAATATTCCACGATGGGATCGGTTCCATTTTCGACTTTAGATTTCAGCTGAAAGCCGGTAGCGTAGCGGCCATCGGTGCTCACGCCGCGGGCGTCGATCCCCTCTTTCGCCAGCGCGGTGAGGACGAAGCGGCCAAAGCTGTCCGCGCCGACGCGGCTTACCCAGCCGACGCTTAAGCCGAGGCGGGCCAGCCCGGTCGCGACGTTCAGTTCCGCGCCCGCCACGCGCTTCATAAAATGTTCTACTTCAGCCAGTTCGCCGGTTTCGGTGGCGACAAACATCGCCATGGCTTCGCCTATCGTGATGACATCTAACGCTTTTTGCATAACTTAATCCTCGCGTAACAGGTTGACGTAGCGGCGGGTCACGGCCGTCAGGTCATGGCCAGTCAGCGGAAATTCGATCCCGCGCGGGGCGTCTGCGGGCAGATTGTCGAGCAGCGCCAGCCAGCGCCCGGACGCTTCATCCGGCGGTACGGCGCGAAACTGCGAATGGTGCGGCTCAGCCGCCTTTACATGAATATAGCTGACGGCAGGCGCCAGGTGGCGCGCGGCCTCTTCCGGCGAGTCGCCAACCCATAGCCAGTTGCCCATATCAAAGGTGAGGGTGATCGGCAGCTGGTTAACCCGACAGGCGGCCTTGAAGCGCTGCATCGGCGCCAGCTGGCCGCAGTCGGTTTGATCGTTTTCCACCACCAGCGCCATGCCGCTCTCGCGCAGGATATCGCGCAGGGTGTCCAGATCGTTTTGGTGGGTAAAGCGGCCCAGCGAGAGCTTCAGCCACAGCGCGTTAAGGGTTTGCGCTTCCTGCAAAAAGTCGGCGAGGCGCGGGTTGAGCGAGCCGTCAGCGGTAAACAGGGCTTCCGGCGCGGAATAGCAAACCAGCAGGCCGCGGCGCTCAATATCGGCGGCCAGTTCCGGCAGGCGGTTCAGCTCATCCGCGCTGAACAGTTCCCGGCGGATCTCTACGCCGTCGGCGCCGGAGCCGGCGATAAACGGCAGGACGGCGGACTGCCCGCCCAGCGCTTTAACACGGTCATTCCCGTACGCGGCGGTAACGACAATAATCTTTCTGGCCATCCCAATACTCCCGACGATAATCTGATGCGTTGTTTATTACGCTAGATGGTATCGGTTCCAAAGCAAAGGCCAGGATGTCTAATTTATGATCGCCATCACGAAGGATCGTTAGCGGGAGGTGGAGCCTCTGACGATCAGCTCGCCGGAAAACACCCGTTCGCAGACCGGGTCGTTGCTGCCTTCAATCCGACGCACCACCTGCTCGACGGCGGCGAAGCCAATCTGCCAGGTCGGCTGTTTGAGCGTGGTGATCCCCACGCCCGCCAGCTCGGCCCACTCCAGTTCATCGAAGCCCAGCAGGCCGATATCGCTGCCCCAAATCAGGCCAACGCGTTTAAGGGAGCGTGCCACTTGCAGGGTCAGCGCGCCGTTGGCGGAAATCACCGCCTTGCGCATGCCGCGATGGTGGGAGTGGAAGTGACGCAGGACGTTATCCAGCATCGCGCCATCGTTCAACGGTACTTCGGCGTTTTCCGCGACAATACCGGCATGGCGCAGGAGGGTCTGGCGAAACGCGCTCAGGCGCTCGCGGCGGGTATTGACCGAGCCGAGGGGTTCGCTAAGGAACAGCAGGGCTTCGAAGCCCTTTTCTACCAGGTGTTCGGTGGCGGTGGTGGCGGCCTGGGTATTATCGAGGCCGACGACATCGCAGGCGAATTCCGGAATTTTGCGGTCGATAAGCACCATCGGCAGCGCCGACTGCTGCAGGCGGTTGAGGCCGTCCTCGCGCATCCCGACCGCGTTGACCACGATCCCCTCCACCTGATAGCTGCGCAGCAGGTCGAGATAGTGCAGCTCCTGGTCCAGCTCATTGTTGGTATTACATACCAGCAGGGTAAATCCTTTTTCGCGACAGGCGGCTTCAATGCCGCTGAGCACGTTGACGGAGTAGGGGTTGGTGATATCGGCGATGATCAGGCCGATCAGCCGGGTACGGCCATGCTTCAGGCCGCGGGCCATCAGGCTGGGACGATAGTCGAGCTCGGCAATGGCTTTTTCAATGCGCCCCAGCAGATCGTCGGAAAGCAGATGCTTCTCGCCGTTCAGATAGCGTGAAATGCTGGTTTTACCGGTCTTTGCGGCTTTCGCCACATCGCTAATGGTTGCTCGCGCCGCTTTCGCCATGGTGGCTTCCTTTGCTGAAATCTGCACACACCTTAGCGCGAAAATTCGCTATATCAAGCATTTTGCCCGGCGAGTCGCCGGGCAAAGAGGGCATTATTGCAGCGGGCTGAGGGTAATTTCAACGCGGCGGTTCTGCGCTTTGCCTTCCGCCGTGCTGTTGCTGGCGATCGGGTTCGCCGGGCCCATACCGGTTGTGCGGATGCGATTAGCCGCCACGCCCTGGGTAATAAGCGCGCTGGCGACGCTCTCCGCGCGCTGCTGAGAGAGGCGCATGTTCAGATCCTGGCTGCCGGTGCTGTCGGTATAACCCACTACGTTAACGGCGGTTTTCTCATACTCTTTCAGCACCATCGCCACGCCGGTGAGGGTATTGGCGCCCGCGGGTTTCAGGTTGGCGCTGCTGCTGTCGAAGGTCACATTGTTCGGCATGTTCAGCACGATATTGTCGCCGTTTCGCGTCACGGTTACGCCGGTTCCCTGCATTTTCTCGCGCAGCTTCGCTTCCTGCACGTCCATATAGTAACCGATGCCGCCGCCCAGCGCCGCGCCGGCCGCTGCGCCGATCAGCGCGCCTTTGCCGCGGTCATGTTTGGAAGAGGAGAGCGCCCCAACGCCTGCGCCGACTAACGAACCAATGCCCGCGCCGATCCCGGATTTACCCGCTTCGCGCTCCCCGGTATAGGGATTGGTGGTACAGCCAGAAATGGCCAGTGCGCCGCTAACGACAGCCGCAATCATGAGTACGCGTTTTTTCATCTTATTTCCTTAATCCTTTTTATTCTTTGCCACAGCGACCGTGACGGTTGATTATGACGCCCGAAACCGGAGAAAATTCCGCAGAGAGCATCTCAATTTGTAAATAACATTGAACGGCTGAATAACGTGCCGTCACCACACCTGCTATCGCTGACCAGGAGCCCGCATTGCCAACCTCATCTGCTACCAAAACTATCCTGACCGCAGCCCATTGGGGGCCAATGCTGGTCGAAACCGATGGCGAGAACGTCATCTCTTCGCGCGGGGCGCTTGATACCCCTTTCCCCAACTCGCTGCAAACCGCAGTGCGCGATCAGGTGCATAGCAAAACCCGCGTACGTTATCCGATGGTGCGTAAGGGATTTCTCGCCTCGCCAGAAAGCCCACAAGGCGTGCGCGGGCAGGATGAGTTTGTGCGGGTGAGCTGGGAGCAGGCGCTGGATCTGATTCACGCCCAGCACCGGCGCATTCGCGAAAGCTACGGCCCGGCGTCGATTTTTGCGGGCTCCTACGGCTGGCGCTCAAATGGCGTGTTGCACAAAGCGGCGACGCTGCTCCAGCGCTATATGAGCCTGGCGGGCGGCTATACCGGGCATCTGGGCGATTATTCCACCGGCGCGGCCCAGGCGATCATGCCGTACGTGGTTGGCGGTAATGAGGTTTATCAGCAGCAGACCAGCTGGCCAATGGTGTTGGAACATAGCGATGTCGTGGTGCTGTGGAGCGCTAACCCATTAAATACGCTAAAAATTGCCTGGAACGCTTCCGATGAGCAGGGCATCCCGTGGTTCGATCGTCTGCGTCAGAGTGGGAAGCGGGTGATCTGCATCGATCCCATGCGATCGGAAACGGCGGAATTCTTTGGCGACGCGGCGGAGTGGATCGCCCCGCATATGGGCACCGACGTGGCGCTGATGCTCGGTATCGCCCATACGCTGGTGGAAAACGGCTGGCAGGATGACGCGTTTTTGGCCCGCTGCACCAGCGGCTATGACGTTTTCGCCCGCTATCTGACCGGGGAGAGCGACGGAACGGCAAAAACGGCGGAATGGGCGGCGGCGATCTGCGGCATTAGCGCGGAGAAAATTCGCGAACTGGCACAACTTTTCCACGAAAACACCACCATGTTGATGTCCGGCTGGGGAATGCAGCGCCAGCAGTTTGGCGAACAAAAACACTGGATGCTGGTGACCCTCGCCGCCATGCTCGGCCAGATAGGCACCCGGGGCGGGGGCTTTGGCCTTTCCTATCACTTTGCCAACGGCGGCAACCCTACGCGCCGCGCGGCGGTGCTGGCCTCAATGCAGGGCAGCGTGGCGGGCGGGACCGATGCAGTGGAAAAAATCCCGGTCGCGCGTATCGTTGAAGCGCTGGAAAACCCCGGGGCGTCTTATCAACATAACGGTATGGAACGCCGCTTCCCGGATATCCGCTTTATCTGGTGGGCGGGCGGCGCCAACTTTACCCACCATCAGGATACCAACCGGCTGATCCGCGCCTGGCAAAAACCGGAGCTTATCGTCATTTCCGAATGCTTCTGGACCGCCGCGGCGCGCCATGCCGATATCGTGCTGCCCGCGACGACCTCATTTGAACGCAACGATATGACCATGACCGGCGACTACAGCAACCAGCATCTGGTGCCGATGAAGCGGGTGGTCGCGCCGCGCGATGAAGCGCGCGATGATTTCGAGGTCTTCGCCGACCTCAGCGAGCGCTGGGAAGCGGGCGGGCGGGAGCGCTTCACCGAGGGTAAAAACGATCTGCAGTGGCTGGAGACATTTTACCAGATTGCCGCCCAGCGCGGGGCGGCGCAGCAGGTTACGCTGCCGCCGTTCGCCCGGTTCTGGCAGGATAATCAGCTGATTGAAATGCCGGAGAACCCTGAAAACGCGCGCTTCGCCCGCTTTGCCGCCTTCAGGGCCGATCCGCAGGCGAATCCGCTGAAAACCGCCAGCGGTAAAATTGAAATTCACTCGCCGACCATCGCCGGGTTTGCTTATCCGGATTGCCCGCCGCACCCTATGTGGCTGGAGCCGGACGAATGGCACGGCAATGCGCAGGAAGGCCAGCTCCAGGTGCTGTCAGCGCATCCGGCGCACCGCCTCCACAGCCAGCTCAACCATACGTCGCTGCGCGAACAGTACGCGGTGGCGGGCCGTGAACCGTTAACCCTTCATCCGCGCGATGCGCAGGCGCGCAATATCGCCGATGGCGATCTGGTGCGGGTATGGAATTCACGCGGCCAGGTGCTGGCCGGCGCGGTAGTGACCGACGGCATTCGTCCCGGGGTTATCTGCTTGCACGAAGGAGCATGGCCCGATCTCGACCCTCAGGCGGGAATTTGCAAAAACGGTGCGGTGAACGTGCTGACCAAAGATATTCCGACATCGCGGCTGGGTAACGGCTGCGCCGGAAATACGGCGCTGGCCTGGCTGGAAAAGTATACCGGGCCCGAGCTTACGCTGACGGCATTTGATCCGCCGACCAATGCATAATCCAGGTCGGATGCTGGGTTTCATCCTGCCATGCGCAGTCTTCAATGCGGAAGCCCTGCGCATGGTAGAAATTCACCGCCTGAACGTTTTTCTGGTATACCTCAAGGGTTAGCCAACCGTAGTGTTTTTTGACTTCGCCGATCAGCGCGCTGCCGATACCCTGCCTGGCGGCATCCGGCGCGACGAACAGCGCGCCGATGAAGCGTGACTCCATCACGCTGATAAAACCCTTCAGCACGCCGTCCTGCTCCCATACCCAGGTTTGCGCGGAGGGCAGGTAAACGTCGCGCACTATCGCCAGGCTGTCATGCCAGTAGCTTTCGGCGATAAACGGATGCGCGTGGATCGTACTCTCTAGCCACAGCTCGAGCAGCGGGCCGGTTTCGTTAGCGTCCCAGTTACGAATCATCCTGGCCTCCTGAGCGACAGAAACAGTCGATGACGTGGTCGTTGACCAGACCGCAGGCCTGCATAAAGGAGTAGCAGATAGTGGAGCCGACAAACTTAAAGCCCCGTTTTTTCAGCGCTTTCGACAATGCGTCAGAAGCCGGGGTGGTTGTCGGGATCTCCGCCAGCGTGGCGGCGGCCGTCACCTGGGGGTGATTATCGACGAATGACCAGACGAAATCTGCGAAAGGTTCGCCATTTTTTTCCATCGCCAGGAAGGCGCGGGCGTTGCCGATGATGGCCTGAATTTTACCGCGATGGCGAATAATACCGGCGTCGAGAACCAGACGTTCAATGTCTTCTTCGTCCATTGCCGCGACGCGAACCGGATCAAACTGGTGAAAAGCGCGGCGGTAGTTTTCACGCTTTTTCAGCACGGTGATCCACGACAGTCCGGCCTGCTGGCCTTCGAGACAAATCATCTCAAACAGCTTGCGGGGATTCTTTTCAGCAACGCCCCACTCCTTATCGTGGTACTCAATGTATAAAGGATCCTGACTGACCCATCCGCAACGTTGCATCTGTCTCTCCCTTTTGTGATAAAAACTCAGTCGTTCAACTTGACGGCTGAAAGATAAAGATAATAGTTAATACAGGGTTATTATTCCCCAAGCAGGGATAGGACACCCATAAAAAAAACACAGCAACCTTGCCGTTTCGGCTCTTTTTGGAGTCGCATTAATGATAATAAAGAAATGCAATGGCCTCCGGGTATTCCTGGTCCCGGCGTGCGTATCCGTCTGGGCGTCGTGTGTTGCCGGGGCGAATGCCTGGCAACAGGAATATATCGCTATCGATACAAAAAGTAATACTGCGGAACGCTATACATGGGACAGCGATCACCAACCGCGCTATGAAGATATTCTCGCGGAGCGGATAAATGCGTCCGACGATCCTTCCGGACTGGCGTTTAATCAGGCGGTCTCTCCGGTGGATAGCGCACGCGGTATGAGCGTCGGCTGGAATTTCTCTCTGACCGAGGGGATGACGTCCGGCCCGGTCGCCAGTTTACATTCCGATCTGACGTCGCCGCCGCTTACCCGCAATGCGGCCGGAACCGGCTACGTGAATACGCTGGGCTGGCGGGTCGATTATCAGAAGCTATGGGGTGTACATCCGTGGGCTCAGGTGAGCTATAACCAGGAGTTGACGACGGATTTCGGCGGGGCGAACCGCGCGCAGGACGGTGCCTGGCGGGACGTGACGCTGGGCGCAGATATGTCGCTCAACTCTCATCTTGCCGCCTGGGCGGCGCTATCCCAGGCGGACAATTTACCCACCGGGGCAAACTATCTCTATTTAATGGGCGTGAGCGCCAATTTTTAATTTATTGCGGATACGCTGGCGGCGCTTGTGATTCGGCTCATCCCTGAGCCTCACCCGGATGGGGCTGCGGCATGCCGCCATTTGCCACTCGAGTTATTCAGGCTAAATATGTAGCATAGTTGATACGTTTAATTTACTTTATCATTACAGTAATGACGCATCTTCCAGCGGTAGCGGGCACTAACTTTCCGATAAATCGTTAAGGCGGGAATGTTTTGCAATGTCATTCATTCCGCCTTTAATGCATTTCATTCCGCGGTAGCGGCAGCTCATGCCTTTTTTCCCCAGACTTACAGGGGACTTCGTTATGGTGGCGGCAGTTAATTATTCAGGACAACTGCTATGAACGCTGCAAACCGTCAATACACCCGCTGGCTTACGCTGCTCGGCACTATCATTACGCAATTTGCGCTGGGATCGGTTTATACATGGAGTTTGTTCAATAGTTCGCTTTCCGCCAAGCTGGACGAACCGGTAAGCCAGGTGGCGTTTTCATTCGGCCTGTTAAGCCTCGGCCTGGCGCTCTCTTCATCCGTGGCAGGTAAATTACAGGAACGTTTCGGCGTTAAACGCGTCACCATGGCTTCCGGCGTCCTGCTGGGCCTCGGATTCTTCCTTACCGCGCATTCAAACAGCCTGATGATGCTGTGGCTGAGCGCGGGTCTGCTGGTTGGGCTGGCCGACGGTGCCGGCTATTTGCTGACGCTGTCGAACTGCGTCAAATGGTTCCCGGAACGTAAGGGACTGATTTCGGCTTTTTCCATCGGTGCTTACGGGCTTGGCAGCCTGGGTTTTAAATTTATTGACTCCCATCTGCTGGCGACGGTCGGCCTGGAAAAAACCTTTATTATCTGGGGCACTATCGTGCTGGTGATGATCGTTTTTGGCGCGACGCTGATGACAGACGCGCCGAACCACACCGCTACCGCCAACAACGGCGTCGTCGAAAACGACTTCACCCTCGCCGAATCGATGCGTAAACCTCAGTACTGGATGCTGGCGGTGATGTTCCTGACCGCCTGCATGAGCGGCCTGTACGTGATTGGTGTGGCGAAAGACATCGCCCAGGGGATGGTGCACCTCGATGTTGCGACGGCCGCCAACGCGGTGACGGTGATCTCTATCGCTAACCTGAGCGGGCGCCTGGTTCTGGGCATTCTGTCCGATAAAATGTCCCGCATCCGGGTGATTACCATCGGACAGGTTGTCTCGCTTATCGGTATGGCGGCGCTGCTGTTCGCTCCGCTGAACGCCATGACGTTCTTCGCCGCTATCGCCTGCGTGGCCTTTAACTTCGGCGGTACGATTACCGTCTTCCCGTCGCTGGTCAGCGAGTTCTTTGGCCTCAATAACCTGGCGAAAAACTACGGCGTGATTTATCTCGGCTTTGGTATCGGCAGCATCTGCGGTTCGCTGATTGCTTCCCTGTTCGGCGGTTTCTACGTGACCTTCTGCGTCATCTTTGCGCTGCTGATTCTCTCTCTGGCGCTTTCGACAACGATTCGCCAGCCGAAAAGTGAAATTTACCACCAGGCTCACGCCTGAAACCGGGTGTTATCCCGGCTCCGATGATTAATTCCCTAAGCTAATAGTGCCAATCCAACCAAATGTTTTGTAAATGTTTGGTTGGATCACATTCCCTCCTGATACTTTTTCCTTCCGCTGTGGTCTACTTATCGCGCTTTGTAGAGGTTTCTTATAACCAAGCTAAACGCACTTTATTAACCTGCTTACTTATATCGCTTAAGTCGGGCGGTTTTATCTCTTCGTTTTCCAGGTTTTTTGCATGAAATACATTAAAACGATGACGCAGCTGAAGCTCAGTATCTGGCTGGCGCTGTACATCGGCTGGTTTATGAACGCCGCCGTATTCTTCCGCCGCTTCGAGGGGTACGCTCAGGAGTTTACCATCTGGAAAGGACTCTCAGGTGCAGTTGAGCTGATAGGGACCTTTCTGGTCACCTTCTTTCTGCTGCGTATTTTGTCGCTGTTTGGCCGCCGGGTCTGGCGTATTCTCGCGACCATCGTCGTACTCTTCTCCGCCGCCGCCAGCTATTACATGACCTTCCTGAATGTGGTGATCGGCTACGGGATTATTGCCTCGGTGATGACCACTGACATCGACTTGTCCAGAGAGGTTATCGGCTGGCACCTGATTCTCTGGCTGGTGCTGATGAGCGCGCTGCCGCTGGTGCTTATCTGGAGCAACCGCTGTCGCTTCACCCTGCTGCGTCAAATTCGTACGCCCGGCCAGCGGATGAAGAATATTACTATCGTGCTGCTGGCTGGCCTGATGGTCTGGGGCCCTATTCGCTTGCTGGAGGTTCGTCAGAAGAACTTTGAGCGCAGTTCCGAAGTCGATCTGCCAAGCTATGGCGGGGTGGTGGCTAACTCCTATCTGCCGTCTAACTGGCTATCAGCGCTGGGGCTTTACGCGTGGGCGCAGGTGGACGAGTCTTCCGATAATAAATCCCTGATCAATCCGGCGAAAAAATTCACCTACGTTGAGCCGCAAGGGCTGGATGATACTTACGTGGTGTTTATCATCGGCGAAACCACCCGCTGGGACCATATGGGCATCCTGGGCTATAGCCGCAATACCACGCCTAAGCTGGCGCAGGAAAAAAACCTGGTCGCTTTCCGCGGATACTCCTGCGATACCGCCACGAAGCTGTCGCTGCGCTGTATGTTCGTTCGTCAGGGCGGGGCGGATGATAACCCGCAGCGGACGCTGAAAGAACAGAACGTCTTTGCCGTCCTGCACCAGCTCGGCTTTACCGGCAACCTGTACGCCATGCAGAGCGAGATGTGGTTCTACAGCAACACGATGGCGAACAATATCGCCTATCGCGAGCAGATTGGCGCTGAGCCGAGTAACCGCGGCAAGAGCGTTGACGACATGCTGCTGGTGGATGAAATGAAGCGCGGTCTGGCGAAGAATCCCAATGGTAAGCACCTGATTATTCTGCATACCAAAGGATCGCACTTTAACTATACCCAGCGCTATCCGCGCAGCTTTGCGCAGTGGAAGCCGGAGTGCGTCGGCGTCGATAATAAATGCTCGAAGGCTGAGCTGATTAACTCGTACGATAACAGCGTGACCTACGTCGATCACTTTATCGTCAGCGTGCTGGATCAGCTGCGGGACAAGAAGGCGATTGTTTTCTATGCGGCCGACCACGGCGAGTCTATCAACGAGCGCGAACACCTGCACGGTACGCCGCGCAAGATGGCGCCGCCGGAGCAGTTCCGCGTGCCGATGCTGGTGTGGATGTCGGATAAGTATCTGGCGTCGCCCGACCACGCAGCTTCTTTTGCGCGCCTGAAGCAGCAGGCGGCCATGAAGGTGCCGCGCCGCCACGTAGAACTGTATGACACCATTATGGGCTGTCTTGGCTATACTTCGCCGGACGGCGGGATTAACCAATATAACAACTGGTGCCACGTTCCTGACGCTGCGGCGAAGAAGGAGTAGCAGAGTGGCGAGTTTCTCGCCGCTTGAGCGACTTTTTCATAATAAGGCATTGACGGGTGTGTATCGCAGCAGTAAGATGCGCCCGCATTCGGTGATTGGCGCAGCCTGGTAGCGCACTTCGTTCGGGACGAAGGGGTCGGAGGTTCGAATCCTCTATCACCGACCAAATTCGAAAAGCCTGCTCAATGAGCAGGCTTTTTTGCATCTGAGGTTTGTGAGGATGAGAACCTCCGGGGGTAGAGGTTCGACTCGAGCGGAGCGAGAGAACGTTGCGTCAGCAACGGCCCGCAGGGCGAGCCACGTAGTGGCGAGTTATCCTCTATCACCGACCAAATTCGAAAAGCCAGCTCAACGAACAGGCTTTTTTGTTTCTGTCGTCCTTACTGATATGCAGCATCGTTTCCGGGAAATCCAGCCGTACTGCACACCGCTCCCGGGGGCGGCGCAAAGCGCCTTGCCCGGGCTACGG
>NZ_JBEAFH010000065.1:0-49515 GCF_040061575.1 Klebsiella sp. CB_Kp196 | reverse complement strand
CCTCACCGCCATATTTTAAGAAGAGCTCGTACGCAAGTACGGGCTTTTTTTTCGCCTGTTGCACCCCGACCGGGGTCGCCCCCGGCCATCCAGTGTTATTAAGCGGCGGGACGTTTTTCCCGGTATCTCCCCCTCTCCAGCAGCAGGCTAAAGGACGCCGGCAGCACGGTTAACGTGACGAGCGTCGCGACAATCAGCCCGCCAATGATGGCATACGCCATCGGTCCCCAGAATACCTGGTGAGAGATGGGGACCATACCCAGTATCGCGGCGCAGGCGGTCAGAAATATCGGCCTGGCCCGGTGCTCTGCGGCGGCAATAATAGCGGCATCGCTTTCCATGCCCTGAGCCAGATTGCCGTCAACTTCAGTGATAAGTATCACGGCATTGCGGATAATCATCCCCGCCAGCGCGATGACGCCGAGCAGAGCCACAAATCCCATTGGCGTGTCGCCCGGCAGCATGGCCATAACAATCCCCGGCAAGCCGAACGGGGCCATGAACAGAGCCAGCAGCATACGAGAATAGCGCCGCAGCTGAAGCATCAGCAATAACAGCATAATGCCGAGGGTGACGGGTAAAATATTCAATACCGAGCTGTTGCCTTTTTCGGACTCCGCGACCACTCCACCTTCGACAATGCTGTAACCGGTGGGTAAACCCGCGCGCAGTTGATCCACCGTCGGGCGCAGACCGTTCGATACGCCTTCTGCCCGCATTCCCGGCGCGAGGTCGGTTTGTACGGTGATAAACGGCAATCTTTGCCGACGCCAGAGCACCGGATCGTCCACTCCCCAGGTTGGCGTGGCCACCGCGCTGAGGGGAACTTTTTCTCCACCGCGCCCCTCAACCGTCAGCGATGACAGGGTGGCAAGATTCAATCGCTCGCTGTCGTTCGCCCGCAGCACCACATCAACCAGCCGGTCATTGTCTCTCAGCGATGTGACCGTCGTGCCTGACCAGACGGTATTAAGCGTCTGCGCCAGACTCTGCGATGACACTCCCGCCGCCCGCGCGGCAGTCTGGTTCACCTGCAGGACGATGGTTCTCTCCGGCTCGCCGGCGGTCTGATTTACCTCCCGGGTTAACGACGAGCGCCCTATCGCCTCGGCCAGACGCCCGGCATACTCTCTGACCTTGAGATAATCAGGCCCGCTGACCCGGTATTTGATCGGCCAGCCCACCGGAGGCCCTAGCTCCAGAGGCGAAACGCGCGAGGTCAGAACGCTGAATTGCGTGGCCAGCAGCGCGTTTAACTGTTCCCGCAGGCGGTCGCGGGCGGCCAGGTCTTTCGCCACCACCACCAGCTGCGCCGTATTTTCATTATCCAGCAGAACATCCATCGGCAGATAAAAGCGGATGGCGCCCGCCCCAATATAGGTCGAATAATGGTCAATATTGCGATTCCCGGCGAGCGCCCTTTCCAGCCTCTCCGTTTGTTTCTCCGTTTCCGTCTGCGAAGCATTGGCCGGAAGCGTCAGGCTGACCAGCAGCTCCGGGCGATCAGATGAAGGGAAAAACTCCCCCTGCATAAACGTGGTCCCGTACACCGACAGTCCCAGCGCGGCCAGCGCAATCCCAAGGGTGGCAAGCCGGTGGCGCAGTACCGTACGCAGAAGTCGTCCATATCCCCGCGCCATGCGGCCCGGGCCTGCGGCACGATGTTTCAGCTTTTCCGGCAGCAGCCACGTTCCGGTCAAAGGGGAGAACAGAATCGCCACGACCCATGAATTCAGAAGCGCCATCAGCACCACGGCAAACAGCGAAAAGCAGTATTCGCCCGCGCTGGATGAGGCAAAACCGACGGGAATAAACCCGGCAATCATGACCAGCGTACCGGTCAACATCGGAAATGCCGTGGTTTGGAAAGCGTACGTCGCCGCCTGCCGTCGCGTATCGCCGGCCTCAAGCCGGGATACCATGGTTTCCACGGCGATCATGGCATCATCCACCAGCAACCCTAGCGCAACGATCAGGGCCCCGAGAGAGATGCGCTGTAGACCAATGCCTGCCAGCAGCATCCCGGCAAAGGTCAACGCCAGCACCAGCGGGATCGCCGCGGCCACCACCAGCCCGGCCCTTAATCCCAGCGAGACAAAAGAAACCGCCAGCACAATCAGCACGGCTTCCACCAGTACCCGGACAAATCCGCTTACGGCGCCGCTGACCACCGCCGACTGGTCAGCCACTTTAACTATCTCGATGCCGTGCGGCATCCCGGCGCCGATGGCGCGCATTCTGTTATTCAGCGTCTCGCCAAAGCGCAGCATATTGCCCGTCGGCGCCATGGAAATCGCCAGCCCAACGGCAGGACGTCCGTTAACGCGAAACGCCGCTGAAGGCGGTTCGGCCGCGCTTCTTTCAATCGTGGCAATATCGGTCAGGGGAAGATAGCGATCGTTGATGTGCAGGATGACGGCGCGCAGGCTCGCTTCGCTCCTGAGGGCCCCGCTGACGTTTAGGGTGATATTCTCCTGCCCGGTGCGCAGGGTTCCTGCCGGCACCACGGCATTCTGGGCCTTCAGAGCGTCCGCAACCTGCTGAATGGTAAGCCCCATACCGGCCAGCCGGGCGGGTGAAAAAGCGATGACTATCTGCTCCTGCGGCTCGCCAAGGAGGACCGTTTTGCCGATATCCGGCACGGACATCAGTTCACGGCGGATCGTCTCCACCCGCTGTCGCACCTCCTCAAGGCTATATCCGTCAGGGATAAATCCGTAAATGGTGCCGTACGTGTCGTCAAACTCATCGTTCACGCTCGGTCCCTGCGCGCCTTCCGGCAGCGATGGCGCAATATCCTGCATTTTTTTGCGGATCTGGTACCAGATCGCCGGGACGTTGTGTGCCGGGGTGTCATCGCGGAGATTAATATAGATAACCGTTTGCCCGGCTCGGGTTTCACTTTCGATATAATCGAGCCAGGGCGTTTCCTGTAATTTTTTCTCCAGGACATCCGTCACCAGATGCGTGGTATCCGTTACCGACGCGCCCGGCCACTGCGCCGAGACTACCGCCGTTTTGATAGTGAAAGCCGGATCTTCATTTCGCGGCAGCAGCGTATAGCTGAGCGAACCGATAACCATAATCAGCAGCATAAAGAAACTGACCATTTGCGGGTTTTCCAGCGCCCATGCAGAAAGGTTAAAGCGATTTTTTGACGGCGCTATTTTCACGGCAGCCTCTCTCCGGCGACGACTTTTTCGCCCGGGCGCAGTTTGCTAACGCCGGCGGTAATAACCCGGTCGCCGGGTACAAGGCCGGAGGCGATGATCGCGGAAGAAGCCGTGTAGCTGGCGGGAACGACAACGCGCAGCTGCGCCTGCATCTGCGGGGTGATGACAAAGACGGCCGGTTTATCTCCGCAGCGGCTCAGCGCAGAAGCCGGTATGGCGTATCCCGTCGAGCCTGATGACGGCAGCCTTACCGTGACGCTGGCGCCCAGCGCCATCGCGGCGGGCGGTTTCTTGAGCGTTGCCCTGACGCGCCATGTCCGGGTCTGGGGATCGGCCTGTGGGCTAATATCACGCAAAACAGCATAGGCCTTCACCCCGGCATCGCTGAGCAAAGCAACCTGAAATTCTTCCGCCCTTTGCGCCTCAACCTTAGCGGGATCCGGGATATCAAACACCACATCGCGCGCCTGACCCGCCGCCAGCGTCACCACCGTCTCTCCGGCGCTGACCACCTGACCGGGAGAGGCGCTGACCGCCGTGATAACCCCCTCACCCGGCGAAGTAAGACGCGTCCAGCCCAGGCTTTCCCTGGCGTTGCGCAAAGCGGCCTCGCTGCTCTTCACCCGGGCGCTGGCGACCAGCCAGTCCGCCTGCGCGCTGTCCAGCTGAGAGCGGGCGATTGCGCCCGTGGCGATGAGCTTCTGCATCCGGTTAACGTTCAGCGCGGCGACCCGGGCGGTCGCTCGGGCGCTCTCATCGTCAGCCGTCGCGCTGTCCAACTGATTTCGCGCGCTGGTCTCTTCAAGCGTCGCCAGCAGCTGCCCGTAGTTGACCCGATCGCCGACATCCACCGCGCGCGTCAGCATCCTGCCCGCAGTACGAAAGCTCAGGGCCGTCTCATCATGCGCGTGGATTTCGCCCGTTCTTTCCAGAGCGGGAAGCGTCGCCGGGGAACCCACCACCACGTAGCGCACCGGGCGGGCCGGCGCGGGCTTTTCGGCGCTTTTATCGCCGCAGCCCACAAGCGGTACGATCATCAGGATCAGTACGATCGGCGGCAACAGCGCAAACCAGGATAGCGTCCGTTCTGCGCCGAGCAAAGCGTACACGCACTGACGAAGGGAAAGAACTAACTCATATAACATAACGCCACTCCGTTCGGGAAATGGCGCCATTACATGACACATTCATCGAGAATGGCTCGACGTTGTGTCAAGGGATTATCAAGGCAGGCTGTTTTCTTCTGCGGCGGGAGCGTACGGCAGAACAACGCGAATCTGCAGGCCGCCGCTCGCCGGTAGCGATGCGCTGATGCGCCCCCCGTGCGCCACGCAGATAGCGCGCGCAATGGATAATCCGAGGCCGCTGCCGCCGGAGTGTCTGGCGCGGGACGCCTCCTCGCGGGTAAAACGTTCAAACATATCCGGTAAAAAATGCCTCGCCACGCCGGGCCCGTCATCGACAAAATCAATGGTGTAAGCGCCCTCGCCGCGGCGCAACGTAATTGCCAGATGTCCCCCCCTGCGCCCGTAACGTACGGCATTTTCCATCAGTACGCTAAATACCTGGCCCATGCGAAAAGCATCGCCGCGGAAGGGACAGGACGGCGATGGCTGAATGGCGATCGTCACGCTCTGCGCGTCCGCCTGCGGCGTTAACCATGCGGCTCGCTCCTGAAGGAGCTCATCCAGACAAAATGGCCGCTCATCGAGCACCAGATTGCCGGCATCCGCCAGGGAAAGCAGATGCAGCTCATCGGTCAATCGATTCAAATGCTGGAGTTGTTTCATCACCATCACCAGCTGCTGCGGCTGGGTATCAAAAACGCCATCCAGCATGCCCTGCAGACGGCCAATCGCCGCCGTCAGCGGGGAGCGAAGCTCATGCGCCATCGCAACATGCGAGGCGCGGAGTTCTTTATCATAGCGGGCCAGCTGGCCGGTCATTTTGTTAAAGTCGGCAGCAAAGCGGATCATTTCCGCTGGCGCGTCCTCAATCAGCTCCGCCTGGCGGCCAAATTGCCCCCCGGTGACGTCCTTCGCCGCATCACGAAGACGGCTGAACTGCAGCGAGAGCGGACGGGCGTAGCGGAGCCCCATGACGACAATGAAGGGGATCATGACCAGCACCAGCACCGCCACGGTCACCCAGTCCGCTGAGGCGATAGAGGGCGTGGAATAGCTCAATCCCCACCAGGTATCGACAATCTGATGAAAACGCGCCGGGTTGGCCTCCGGATTGCGGCTGAGCGCAATGAATTCCTCCCGCAAAGCGGGCGGCATTTTGTGCATGATCCAATAGTTCTGCACGGCGAAACGCAGCCACATACAGGTGGCGATAACCATCACGCTGCCGATGGCCAGTGCCAGAATGCGCCCGCAAATCCAGCGCCAGAGAGAGGAGTGACGGGTCTTCATCATGGCTGTCTGAACCTGTAGCCCACGCCGCGAACGTTGACTAGCACCCCGGATACCCCCGCCCCCTCCAGTTTTTTACGCAGGTTATAAATATGCGTATCCACCACGCGCTCAAGCGCTTCGCTCTCAGGAAGGCAGCGCTCCAGCAGATACTGTCGCGAAAAGGGACGGACGGGGGCGCGCATCAGCGTAGCCAGAAGCGAAAACTCGGTCGGGGTAAGATCGAGAATATGGACAGGTTCCCCCGGATTGCTGACGGCCGCGACGATGGCAGCGACGTCCACCTCCAGCCCCTGCCAGCGCAGAATGTCTTCCTGCGTCTCCGCTTTGCGGCTCCGCCGGAGCACGGCCTGAACTCGCGCCACCACTTCGCCGGGATGATAGGGTTTCACCACATAATCGTCGGCGCCATAGCGCAGCGCGCCAATACGATCGGGCATATCCCCCATCGCGGTAACCATAATCACCGGCACATCGCTTTTCCGCCGCAGGCTGGCCAGCACCTCGGTCCCGTTCAGTCCGGGCAGCATCACGTCCAGCAGAATCAGATCGGGTTTCCAGCGCTGCGCCATATCCAGTCCGGCGAGGCCATCCACGGTGACCGCCACATCATAGTTTTCCCGGCGTAAATAGGCCTCAAGCACCCCGGCCGCATCGGCGTCATCTTCAATTATCAACACTCTTCTGGACAACATCTGTTCACCTTGACCGTTTCTTAACACTATCCCGACCGTTCATTGATTCAGCAAAACCATACTGCACCGGCATTCTGCGGCGCGTCCTTATCGGCGGCGCCCGCGTCCACGTGGAGAACAGTATGATAGCCAGAAAAATTTCGCCGTATATGGTCGTGCCGTTTTTAATGGCGATAACACCCGGCGCGCGTGCCGATGAAGCCGCCGCGCCTTCCGATGGGCTGACTATCGGGGTGGGCGGAAAATACGCGCCTCGTTACAGCGGCTCTGACAAGCAGAGTTGGCAGGTGGTTCCCGTACTACAGGGGCGGAAAGGCGCTTTCTTTATTGATAGCCAAAAAGGCATAGGCTATGACCTGGCTGACGACAGCGGTCTCTACTTCGAGCACACGCTCGGTTATGACCTCGGGCGAGCGGAAAAAAACTCAGGCTGGCGCGATGGGGCGAATACGCTGAAGGGGATGGGTAATATTAAAGCCACCATGAATACCGCCTTCGCCGTCGGCTGGTCGGTCACGCCGTGGCTCACCGTTGAAGGTAAGGCTACGCTTCCGCTCACCGACGCCCAGGGCGTGCATTATCAGACCTCCGCAACCCTCCTGCTGCTCCAGAATTCGCAGGATATCGTTGCCTTACAGTCCGCCGCGCTGTTTGGCGACAGCCGGTACGCCAATACCTTTTACGGGGTCGATCAACGACAGAGCGCCCGTTCCGGCTATCGCCGCTATCGCGCCCCCGGCGGATTTTACGGCATCGACAACGCGCTGACCTGGAGCCATCAATATGACGAGCATTGGGGTTCCACGCTCAGCGCCGGCTATACCTGGCTCGGAGAACACGCCGCTGACAGCCCGATAGTCTCACGGCGCAATGAAGGTTCCGTGACCGCGGCAATCACCTGGACATTTTAATCGATCCTGCGCTCGTCCAGACACCCACCGCGCCGGTTGATTAAAAAAACCTGAAGCGCTGTTCACGTGAATGATAAGCTTCTGCAGCGTTACATTTAAATGTTAAGGAAGGAAAATGAGCACCATTGCCGTTGTTGTTCTGACTTACGTTAAACCGCTTGATCAGGTAGACGCCCAGCTTGCTGCGCACGTGGAATGGCTAAAGCAAGGCTATGCTGACGGAATATTTCTCGCTTCGGGGCGTAAAATCCCCAGGTCCGGCGGCGTGATTCTGGCTAAAGGCGATGATATGGATGGGCTGCAAAACTGGCTGAGCCAGGATCCATTTCAGCAATCGGGCGTAGCGAAAGTCGAGATCGTTCCTTTTGAAGCCACGATGGCCGCTCCCTCACTGCAGGCTCTTCTGTAGTGCAGCAAAAACAAAGCCCGGTCACCCGGGCTTTGCAGACGCAGAAGTACTCAGTAGTAGGCTTTCAGCGCGCGCTGGCAAAGCGTTGAGCGCACGCAATCATCGGTTGTAAAGCGCACAATACCCACCATCTCATCCTCTTCAAAACGCGCCAGCGCATCGGTCAGACCCGACCGTACGCCTGAAGGTAAATCGCACTGGGTAATGTCGCCGTTGACGATAACCGTCACGTTCTCCCCGAGGCGGGTCAAAAACATCTTCATTTGCGCAGCGGTCACGTTCTGAGCCTCGTCCAGAATCACCACCGCATTTTCAAATGTACGTCCGCGCATATAGGCGAACGGCGCGATTTCCACCTTGCCGATTTCCGGACGCAGGCAGTACTGCATAAAGGAAGCCCCTAGCCTTCTCACCAGCACGTCATAGACCGGTCGGAAATAGGGAGCAAACTTCTCGGCGATATCTCCCGGTAAGAAGCCGAGATCTTCGTCGGCCTGCAGAACGGGACGGGTAACAATAATTCTGTCCACATCCTTATGGATCAGGGCTTCAGCTGCTTTTGCCGCGCTAATCCAGGTCTTACCGCACCCGGCCTCGCCCGTGGCGAAGATCAGCTGTTTATTGTCGATGGCATTCAAATAATGCGCCTGAGCGTCATTGCGCGCTTCGATTGGCGATGCGTCGCGGCTATCCCGCGCCATGCCAATGGCTTCTACGCCACTCATTTGCACAAGCGATGTGACCGATTCTTCTTCGCGCTGCTTATGGCTTCGCGAATCCTGTCTCAGCACACGTTTGGCCTCACGACGAGCTCTGGTCACTGCTTTTTGTCTTCCCATGGATAGCACCTTGCGTTGTTGGTTTACATCACACGCGCCACGATCGACGCGATTATGCGCACTAACGATTGAGGTTTGGCTTCCTTGTAAGCCATTGCTTGCCTGACGAATTGGCAGAGGGTCACGGCTACGCGCACCGGTAACCTTGCCTGGGTTCTGGTTTTCTTTGATAGAGGAGGAGGATTTTGCGGTGTGAAAATCGCGGCCGGAAGTTGGGCTCCCGTGCTGATGAGTACGGTCTGGGGTTTGACGTTTTCCGTTACAGCAATCGGGCATTCGCGATCTCCATAATGAAACGAGACTACTGCCGAGAACTACCGCGCCTGTAATAAGTACATCAGAAATAATTCTAAGCGCAACTTATTTTTCACACACAGACAACAAATAATTCTCATCGCAGCTGAGGAGAGTTTCCGACTATAAGATTACAGAAAAATGAAACAAGGCAGGAAATACAAAAAATGAATGGAAAAACAGCAGAAAACGCCCTGCCCTTGCGGGCAGGTACGTCAGGCTTCGAGCAGCGATTGCCCGAGATAATGCCGATCGTCGATAACCCCCGGCAGAACAAAGAAATAGCCGCCGCCAATGGGCTTCACGTACTCCTCCAGCGCTTCTCCATTCAGGCGCTTTTGCACCGTCAGGAAGCCTTTTTCCAGATCGTGCTGGTAGCAAACAAACAGCAGCCCCATGTCCAGCTGACCGGAATTGGTCACCCCCAGCGAATAGCTATAGCCCCGGCGCATCATCAGGCTGGATTCGGTTTCCGGGGTACGCGGGTTCGCCAGACGAATATGGCTATCGAGCGCAATGGTATCGCCGTCAGGGTCTTTGCTGTAATCCGGGACATCGTGCTCGTGCTGCATCCCAAGCGGCGCGCCGCTCAGTTTATCGCGGCCAAAAATAGTCTGCTGCTCTTTCAGCGGCGTGCGATCCCAGAACTCAACGTGGAACTGAATAATCCTCGCCGCCTGATAGCTGCCGCCCGTCGCCCACGCTGGCTCTCCCTGGTCGGCGGTGACCCACACCACTTTATCCATTAGCGCCTTATCGGTGCTCACCGGATTCGCGGTGCCGTCTTTGAAGCCCAGCAGATTCACCGGCGTCTCTTTACCCTTGCTGCGCGCGGCGCTGTCGGAGATAAACCCTTCCCGCTTCCAGCGCACGCTGAGCAAATCCGGGGTGTGCTTAATCACATCCCGCAGGGCGTGAATCACCGTATCCTGGGTGTTGGCGCAAATTTGCAGCAGCAGATCGCCGTGGCACAGCGCCGCATCCAGCGAATCGTTCGGAAAACGCGTCATCTTTTGCAGCCTCTTCGGCGCCTGATGAGCCAGGCCGAAACGCTCGTCAAACAGCGAATGCCCCACCGAGACGGTGATCGTCAAATTATCCGGGGCGATCCACGGCCCGAGAATGCCTGAGTCCATCGGCGGCAGCCGCGGGTTCGGCGTCTCCGGCGCGGGACCGCCTTTGGTCAGAAAGGCAATACGCCGGGTCAGCAGGCGAAACAGCCGCTCAAGGTCCGCTTTATCGCTGGCCAGCACATCAAAGGCGACAATCATCATCGACGCCTGCTGCGGAGTCAGCACTCCTGCCTGATGTGGACCATAAAACGGCTGCGCTTCCTGACGCGCATCCGGCGACACCGTGCCCGGAGAGCTATTGTCTTTTGCCGCGTGCGCCACCGGGCAGCCGCCGGATATCGCCAGCGCGCCGCCAAGCGCGCCGATCCCTTTTAACAACCGCCGCCGGGACGGTTGATTAACATCATATTTTTGCTCAGCCATCGCCTTAGTCCAGACCCAGGATCCCGCGCAGCTGGGCCAAATCTTCCGCCAGCGTGGTGATCGGGCCTTTCAGCGCGTTACGATCGGCATCCGTCAGCTTGTCATAGGTCTCAAAGCCATCTTTGGTGCGGTATTTGCTGAGAATGGCGTCCACCTTTTTGAAGTTGGCATCCACCTTCGCCAGCAGCGCGCTGTTCTCTTTTTGCAGCTGCGGACGCAGCAGGTCGACGATTTTCTGCGCGCCGTCAATGTTGGCCTGGAAATCCCACAGGTCGGTATGGCTGTAGCGATCTTCTTCGCCGCTGATTTTGCTGGCGGCCACTTCTTCAATCAGACCGGCCGCGCCGCCGACCACTTTTGACGGCGGAAACGCCAGTTCGCTAATGCGTTTTTGCAGCTCGAGAACGTCAGCGTTCAATTGATCGGCATAGTTATCCATTCCCTTGACGCTGTTATCGCCAAACAGCGCTTTTTCCAGCCGGTGGAAGCCGGTGAATTTCGGATCTTCGGCTTTTTTCTCGTAGTCATCCTCGCGGGCGTCAATGCTGCCATCGAGATCGGAGAACAGTTCGGCGATCGGTTCGATACGCTCATAGTGCTGGCGCGTCGGCGCGTACAGCGCTTTCGCCTTCTCGATATCGCCCGCTTTCACCGCATCGGTAAAGGCTTTCGTGCCGCTAACCAGCTCCGCGGTCTCGGCGCTAACCCAGGCTTTATAGGCGGTAATGGCTTCACCCAGGCTGAGCAGCGCATCGGCTTTGGCAGCATCTTTGGTCGCCTCGCCGGTCACCGTCAGTTTGCCTTTCGGGTTAGTCAGCAGGCCGCAGGTCATATCATATTCACCCGGCTGCAGGTTGGCCGTCAGCTTTTGCGTAAAGCCGGGGGCGA
The DNA here is from genome assembly GCF_040061575.1 of Klebsiella sp. CB_Kp196. Classification (NCBI taxonomy): domain Bacteria; kingdom Pseudomonadati; phylum Pseudomonadota; class Gammaproteobacteria; order Enterobacterales; family Enterobacteriaceae; genus Klebsiella; species Klebsiella sp. CB_Kp196. The sequence continues at coordinate 38,393 of NZ_JBEAFH010000065.1, read as the reverse complement.
TATTCTCCCGCTCTTCCACCACCATCACCCCTTTCAGAATCTCCCACTCCAGCGCTTTCTGGCTGTGGTTCTGAATGATGAACTGGGTTTTACCCGCCTTCACGGTGACGTTCATCGGCTCGCACTGTTTGTCGGTGACGGTCACTTTGACCTGCGGAATATCGGCCGCCTGGGCGTAAAAAGCCGAGCTGAACAGCGCAGCAAGCGTAAGCTGCAGCGCATTACGACGAAAATGATTCATCATGACCATCCCTTTCGATAAGTATGTTGTCACTATTGCAATCCGCGATGCCCGACTACGCTGCCCGGGATGCGGTGGTTTTTTTACCCGGCGGCGAGACGTACAGCACCAGCGCCGGGATCAAATAGATAAAGTAGACCGCCACTTCGCTGACGGTCGGCGTTTCCTGATAGCCGAAGATCCCTTCCAGCAGCGTGCCGAATAGGGTGTGCGTCGAAATGACGTTGCTCAGGTCGAAGGCGACCGCCTGGAAATGGTTCCACAGTCCGGCCTCATGGAAGGCGCGGATAGCCCCCGCGGCGAGGCCTGCGGCCACCAGTAAAATAAACAGGCTGGTCCATTTGAAAAAGACGGCGAGATTCATGCGGATGCCGCCCCAGTAGATCAGGAACCCTAAAACGATGGCCGTCGCGAGGCCGAGCATCGCGCCGATGGGCGGCCAGATTCCGACATCCTGCTGGAAAGCGGCGAGCAGGAAAAAGACCGATTCCAGGCCTTCACGCGCGACGGCGAAAAAAACCATCATCACCAGCGCCCAGCCGTGGTTATTTCCACGCTGGAGGGCATTATCAACCGCCTGCTCAAGCTGCTGTTTGACGTTGCGCGACACCTTACGCATCCAGAACACCATCCAGGTCAGAATGCACACCGCCACCACCGCCACGATGCCTTCGAACAGCTCCTGCTCGCGCTGCGGAAACTCGCCGGTGGTTTCGTTGATAAAAATTCCGAGGCCCAGGCACAGCGCCGCAGCAAGCAGCACCCCAATCCACATGACGCCAATCCAGCTACCGCGCTGGGTGCGTTTCAGATAGCTGGCAATCAGGCTGACAATCAGCGCAGCTTCCAGGCCTTCACGTAACATGATGAGAAATGGGACAAACATGCCAACACCCTTAAATGTGAACCGCAGTCAACTGATGCAAAGATAGGTAAATATTTATGATAGTGATTATCATTACAATAATCAGAAACACAAGTGAAATGTGGAGTGAATGATGACGATTTGTAAATCAGTCGCGAACAAATAATGACTTGCGCGATTATCTCGCAGCCCAGGCCCCTCGGGCAGGAGGACGGGATTTTTTGCGCCAGATATTTACCCGGCTGCCCAGCTGTGGCTAAATGGCGGCCTTATTGACCTGCGAAATAAACGACATGACTCAATTCTTGCACTTCCTGCTGGCGCTGGTGGTTATCCTCGCCCTTGCCTGGCTTGCCAGCTACGACCGTAAAAAAATCCGCATTCGCTATATTATCCAGTTAATTATTATTGAAGTTGCCCTGGCTTTCTTTTTTCTCCACGCCGAAAGCGGCCTGTGGCTAGTGAAAAATATCGCATCCTTCTTTGAATCACTGCTCGGCTTTGCCGCCGAAGGCACCAACTTTGTATTTGGCGGCATGAGTGAAAAAGGGCTGGCGTTTATTTTCCTTGGCGTGCTGTGCCCCATTGTCTTTATCTCCGCGCTCATCGGTATTCTTCAGCACTGGCGTATTCTGCCAATTTTTATTCGCCTGATTGGCACCCTGCTGTCAAAGGTTAACGGTATGGGTAAGCTGGAGTCCTTCAACGCGGTCAGTTCGCTGATTCTCGGTCAATCAGAGAACTTTATTGCCTATAAAGGCGTGCTCGGCGATCTCTCTTCCCGCCGCCTGTTCACCATGTCGGCCACCGCGATGTCGACGGTGTCGCTCTCCATCGTCGGCGCTTATATGAGTATGCTCGACGCGAAATACGTCGTTGCCGCGCTGATCCTGAATATGTTCAGCACCTTTATTGTGCTGTCGATCATTAACCCGACGCGTCCGGGCAGCGAGGAGGAGATCAAGCTTGAAAAACTGCATGAATCCCAGAGCTTCTTTGAAATGCTCGGTGAATATATTCTGGCCGGTTTTAAAGTCGCGATGATTATTCTGGCGATGCTGATTGGTTTTATCGCCTTAATTAGCGCCATAAATGCCCTGTTCGCCACGATATTTGGCCTGAGCTTCCAGCAGATCCTCGGCTACGTCTTTTATCCCCTGGCGTGGCTGATTGGCATTCCGCTTAGCGATGCGCTGAACGCCGGGAGTATTATGGCGACGAAACTGGTGGCCAATGAATTTGTCGCTATGATTGAGCTGCAAAAAATAGCCGCCAGCATGACGCCGCGCGGGCTGGGAATTTTATCCGTGTTCCTGGTTTCCTTCGCCAACTTTGCCTCTATCGGCATTATCGCCGGGGCGATTAAAGGCCTGAACGAGCAGCAGGGGAATATCGTTTCCCGCTTCGGCCTGCGCCTGGTGTATGGCGCAACGCTGGTCAGCCTGCTCTCCGCCAGCTTTGCGGGGCTGGTACTGTAACCGAAGCGCGTTTGGCCTGTTACCCCGGGGTAACAGGCCCGCGTAGCTATGTAGCCCGGGTAAGGCGTTAGCCGCAACCCGGGAATATCACCTGATTCAAATTAAAAATGTACGCAGACCGGCTGGTCAACGCGCATCACCGACTCCTGCGCAAAGCGTGATTTATAGGTCGTGCGCAGCGCCTCAATCCCCTCTTCGCTCTTCGCATCTTTGCCGTGAATCAGCATCAGCGCTTTGCTCTGCTCGCGCGCCACGGTACCGTCATTGCCCAGCCACTGCCCGCGCGCGTCAAAGACCGTCAGGCCATCGCGAAAGCGCGGCGTCACGTCGCGGTCAACGAACTGCTGCCACTCCTGCGCGGTAATATCCTTCCCGGCCGGACGGCTTAAGCCGAAATAAAGCGTGGTTTGCACCATGGCGTTATCCGCCGGGCAGGCGTTAGCGTCCGCCGCCGGAGCCCTCTTCGCGGCAGGCGCTACGCAACCGCTTAATATCCCTGCCAGTACCAGCGCCACTGCACCCTGTTTGAAACTCATTTTGCTACCCTCATTGTTATTTGTGCTGAGATATCAGCGTATTTTCAAGCCATTAGCAAGAGGCATAAATAACAAAGCCCGCATTACGCGGGCTTGATGGGGTTGCAGAGGATTACTCGGCGGTCGCGCGCACCGGCGGCGCGGAGTGATAATGGGCGTCCGCTTCGGCGAAGCGTCGCTGCATCTCGGCGGAGGGCGCTTTACCCAGCAGGCTGAAGACCACAATCCCCAGGCTACCAAAGATAAAGCCTGGGATGATTTCATACAGGCCCAGCCAGCCGAACTGCTTCCAGATAATGACCGTTAAGGCGCCGATGATCATCCCGGCCAGCGCACCGTTACGGGTCATTCGTGACCACATCACCGAGAACAGCACCACCGGGCCAAACGCCGCGCCAAAGCCAGCCCATGCGTAGCTCACCAGACCCAGCACGCGGTTTTCCGGGTTGGCCGCCAGGGCGATCGCAATTAACGCGACGAGCAGCACCATAAAGCGTCCTATCCATACCAGCTCTTTCTGTCCGGCATTTTTACGCAAAAACGCTTTATACAGATCTTCAGTAATCGCGCTTGAGCACACCAGCAGCTGGCAGCTCAGGGTGGACATCACCGCCGCCAGAATCGCCGACAGCAGGATCCCGGCAATCCACGGGTTGAACAGAATCTGCGCCAGTTCGATAAAGACGCGTTCGGCGTTCTGATTAACCGCACCGGCAACGGCCGGGTTGTTATTGAAGTAGGCAATACCGAAGAAGCCGACGGAACAGGCACCCGCCAGGCAGAGGATCATCCAGGTCATGCTGATGCGACGGGCGTGAACGATGCTGTGATGCGAATCCGCCGCCATAAAGCGCGCCAGAATATGCGGCTGACCAAAATAGCCCAGGCCCCAGCCCATCAGCGAAATAATCGCCACGAAGTTCAGGCCCTTGAGCATATCAACGTTCTCAATGCTCTTTTGCTTAATCACTTCCAGGGAATCGCCAAACCCGCCGACGGAAATCACCACCATCACCGGCGTCAGGATCAGGGCGAATATCATCAGGCTGGCCTGAACGGTATCGGTCCAGCTTACCGCGAGGAAGCCGCCGACAAAGGTATAAATAATGGTTGCCGCCGCCCCGGCCCACAGCGCGGTTTCGTAGCTCATGCCAAAGGTGCTTTCAAACAGACGCGCGCCGGCCACAATACCGGAAGCGCAATAGATGGTGAAAAATAACAAAATGACCAGCGCCGAGATAATTCGCAGCACGCGGCTTTTATCTTCAAAACGGCCGGTGAAATAATCCGGCAGCGTCAGGGCGTTATTATTCGCCTCGGTATGGACCCGCAAACGCCCCGCCACCAGCTTCCAGTTAATCCATGCGCCTAACGTCAGGCCAATGGCAATCCAGCTTTCGGAAATACCGGAAATAAATATCGCCCCCGGTAGCCCCATCAGCAGCCAGCCGCTCATATCGGAGGCTCCGGCGGAGAGCGCGGTGACAAATGGGCCAAGGCTGCGGCCGCCGAGAATATAATCATCAAAGTTCTTTGTCGAGCGCCAGGCAATAAAGCCGATGAGTACCATGCCAAAAATATAAACAATAAAAGTCACCAACATGGGTGTGCTAATAGCCATGTAAAAATCTCCAGAATTTTTGTCGACAGCATCCAAATTTGTCGTTTTATCCACTACCGGAACGGGGCAATGGCCTATTGGTTGTATTGGGCGACCGTATCCTGACGGAAGCTTTGTTTTTTCACAAACGATTTAACACAGCATTTACACGAAATGCTTCCGGGACCAAACTTCATTTTGTTATAGGTTGCACTCTCTCACGTTTTTAGCGGTTGCACCACGCAAAAGTGTTAAGTGACGCATAGAAATACCTTATTAGACAGGGGATAAATACCTGCTATTTTCATCATCATTTTTAACATTCACGGCGTTTTTCTACCTGCCACACAATTCTCAATTAACAAGGTTGCACAAAGTTGCAACATGGTAGATATTTCTACGCAACCTCATCTTGGCACGAAGACGTTCTATTACAGGAGTTCCTGACATGGGCACCACCACCATGGGTGTAAAACTTGACGACGCGACGCGTGAACGCATTAAATCCGCGGCGAGCCGTATTGACCGCACGCCGCACTGGCTGATTAAACAGGCCATTTTCAACTATCTGGAAAAGCTGGAAAACGACGAGACGCTGCCGGAGCTGCCGGCGCTGCTGTCCGGCGCGGCGAACGAAAGCGATGAGGCCGGTCATCAGGCTGACGAACCTTATCAGCCCTTCCTCGATTTCGCCGAGCAGATCCTGCCGCAGTCCGTTTCCCGCGCGTCGATCACCGCCGCCTGGCGCTGGGCCGAAACCGACGCCGTGCCGATGCTGCTGGAGCAGGCTCGCCTGCCGCAGACTCTCGGCGAACAGGCGCACAAGCTCGCCTATCAGCTGGCGGAGAAGCTGCGCAATCAGAAAACCGCCAGCGGCCGCGCCGGAATGGTGCAGAGCCTGCTGCAGGAGTTCTCGCTCTCCTCGCAGGAAGGCGTGGCCCTGATGTGCCTGGCAGAAGCGCTGCTGCGCATTCCCGACAAAGCCACCCGCGATGCCCTGATCCGCGACAAAATCAGCAACGGCAACTGGCAGTCGCATATCGGCCGCAGCCCGTCGCTGTTCGTCAACGCCGCCACCTGGGGGCTGCTGTTTACCGGCAAGCTGGTCTCGACCCACAACGAAACCAGCCTGTCGCGCTCGCTGAACCGTATTATCGGCAAAAGCGGCGAACCGCTGATTCGTAAAGGCGTCGATATGGCGATGCGCCTGATGGGCGAGCAGTTCGTCACCGGCGAAACCATCGCCGAAGCGCTGGCCAACGCCCGCAAGCTGGAAGACAAAGGCTTCCGCTACTCCTACGATATGCTGGGCGAAGCGGCGCTGACCGCCGACGATGCTCAGGCCTATATGGTCTCCTACCAGCAGGCGATCCACGCCATCGGCAAAGCCTCCAACGGACGGGGCATTTATGAAGGACCGGGCATTTCGATTAAGCTCTCCGCGCTGCACCCGCGCTACAGCCGCGCCCAGTACGACCGCGCGATGGAAGAGCTTTACCCGCGCCTGAAATCGCTGACCCTGCTGGCGCGCCAGTACGATATCGGTATCAACATTGACGCCGAAGAGGCCGATCGCCTGGAGATCTCTCTCGATCTGCTGGAAAAACTCTGCTTTGAACCGGAGCTGGCGGGCTGGAACGGGATTGGCTTTGTGATCCAGGCCTATCAGAAACGCTGCCCGTTCGTGATTGACTACCTGATCGACCTCGCGACCCGCAGCCGTCGCCGCCTGATGATTCGTCTGGTCAAAGGCGCCTACTGGGACAGCGAAATCAAACGCGCGCAGATGGACGGTCTCGAAGGCTATCCGGTCTATACCCGCAAGGTCTACACCGACGTCTCCTATCTGGCCTGTGCGAAAAAGCTGCTGGCGGTGCCGAGCCTGATCTATCCGCAGTTCGCGACCCATAACGCCCACACCCTGGCGGCAATTTATCAGCTGGCCGGGCAGAACTACTACCCGGGACAGTACGAATTCCAGTGCCTGCACGGCATGGGCGAGCCGCTGTACGAGCAGGTGACCGGTAAAGTCGCCGATGGCAAACTCAACCGCCCGTGCCGTATCTACGCGCCGGTCGGCACCCACGAAACGCTGCTGGCCTACCTTGTGCGTCGTCTGCTGGAAAACGGCGCCAACACCTCGTTTGTTAACCGGATCGCCGACAGCACCCTGCCGCTGGATGAACTGGTTGCCGACCCGGTCGCCGCGGTGGAAAAACTGGCCCAGCAGGAGGGCCAGGTGGGTCTTCCGCACCCGAAAATCCCGCTGCCGCGCGACCTTTACGGCAAAGACCGCAGCAATTCAGCCGGTCTGGATCTCGCCAACGAGCATCGTCTGGCCTCCCTCTCCTCCTCGTTATTAAACAGCGCGCTGCATAAATGGCAGGCGCTGCCGATGCTGGAGCACCCGGTGGCCGAAGGCGAAATGCAGCCGGTCGTGAACCCGGCAGAGCCAAAAGATATCGTCGGCTACGTGCGCGAAGCCAGCGAGGACGAAGTTCAGCAGGCGCTGACCAGCGCGGTTAACAACGCGCCAATCTGGTTCGCCACCCCGCCGCAGGAGCGCGCGGCGATCCTCGAACGCGCCGCGGTGCTGATGGAAGGCCAGATGCCGACCCTGATGGGCATCCTGGTGCGCGAAGCGGGGAAAACCTTCAGTAACGCCATTGCCGAAGTGCGCGAAGCGGTGGACTTCCTCCACTACTACGCCGGTCAGGTGCGCAACGATTTTGACAACGAAACCCATCGCCCGCTGGGCCCGGTCGTCTGTATCAGCCCGTGGAACTTCCCGCTGGCGATCTTTAGCGGACAAATTGCCGCCGCGCTGGCGGCAGGCAATACCGTGCTGGCAAAACCGGCCGAGCAGACGCCGCTCATCGCCGCTCAGGGCGTGGCGATCCTGCTGGAAGCGGGCGTACCGCCGGGGGTTATTCAGCTGCTGCCGGGCCGCGGGGAAACCGTTGGCGCCGCGCTGACTTCCGACGAGCGCGTACGCGGCGTGATGTTTACCGGCTCAACCGAAGTCGCCACCCTACTGCAGCGCAATATCGCCAGCCGGCTGGATGCTCAGGGTCGTCCGACGCCGCTGATCGCCGAAACCGGCGGCATGAACGCGATGATCGTCGACTCTTCAGCATTAACCGAGCAGGTGGTTGTCGACGTGCTCGCCTCGGCGTTCGACAGCGCGGGGCAGCGCTGCTCCGCCCTGCGCGTACTCTGCCTGCAGGATGATATCGCCGATCATACGCTGACCATGCTGCGCGGCGCGATGGCCGAGTGCCGGATGGGCAATCCGGGCCGTCTGACCACCGATATCGGGCCGGTGATTGACGCCGAAGCCAAAGAGAATATTGAGCGCCACATCCAGACGCTGCGCGCCAAAGGGCGCAAAGTCTTCCAGGCGGTGCGCGAAACCGGCGAAGATTCCCGCGAGTGGACCAGCGGTACTTTCGTTCCGCCGACGCTCATTGAGCTCGACAGCTTCGATGAGCTGAAAAAAGAGGTCTTCGGCCCGGTGCTGCACGTAGTGCGCTATAACCGCAACGAGCTGGACGGGCTGGTCAAACAGATTAACGCCTCCGGCTACGGTCTGACCCTCGGCGTGCATACCCGTATTGACGAAACCATCGCTCAGGTCACCGGCAGCGCCAACGTCGGCAACCTGTACGTCAACCGTAATATGGTCGGCGCCGTGGTCGGCGTGCAGCCGTTCGGCGGCGAGGGCCTGTCGGGTACGGGTCCAAAAGCCGGCGGCCCGCTGTATCTGTATCGACTGCTCTCCAGCCGCCCGCAGAACGCCGTCGGGATTACCCTCGCCCGCCAGGACGCGGAGTATCCGCTGGACGCGCAGCTGAAGACGCTGCTGGAAAAACCGCTGGTCGCTTTACAGCAGTGGGCGGCGGATCGCCCGGAGCTGCAGGCTTTGTGCCAGCAGTTCAGCGAGCAGGCGCAGGCCGGAACCCAGCGTCTGCTGCCGGGGCCAACCGGCGAGCGCAACACCCTGACCTTTATGCCGCGCGACCGCGTGCTGTGCGTGGCCGATAATGAGCAGGACGCGCTCACCCAGCTGGCGGGCGTGACCGCCGTTGGCTGCGAAGTGCTGTGGCCGGACGCCCCTCTGCAGCGCGAGCTGGCGAAAAAGCTGCCGCGTGAGGTCAGCGCGCGGATCCACTTCGCCAAAGCGGAAACCCTGACAACCGAGCCTTTCGATGCGGTTATCTACCACGGCGATTCCGATCAGCTGCGGGAGCTGTGCGAACAGGTGGCGGCGCGCGATGGCGCGATCGTGTCGGTGCAGGGCTTCGCCCGCGGCGAGAGCAATCTGCTGCTGGAGCGCCTCTATATTGAACGTTCGCTCAGCGTCAATACCGCCGCGGCCGGCGGCAACGCCAGCCTGATGACGATTGGCTAAGCCCGCTTCCCGGGTTGCGGCTGATGCCTTACCCGGGCTACCCAACCACAGCCCGCACTATCAGTAGCCCGGGCAAGGCGCTTTGCGCCGCACCCGGGAAAGCAGACGGCACAACGTCAGCTAATGACACCAGACGCAGGCTGTGGTTAATTAAGGCTCCCGGACGGGAGCTTTTTTTATGGGAGTTGACCAATGAAACGCACTTTACTCGCTTTTGCCGCGCTGCTGGCAAGCACCCATGCGCTGGCGGACGAATGCAGCAACGCCAGCAATCAAACGGAAATGAACCAGTGCACCGCCGAGCGGTACCAGGCTGACGACAAAAAACTAAATGAAACGTATCAGGAAGCGCTGAAGCGCGCCTCCGGCAAGCAGCAGGAGTTGCTGAAAAAAGCGCAGCTGTCGTGGATTGCCCTGCGCGACGCCGACTGTCAATTCCTCGCCTCCGGCGCTGAAGGCGGCAGCGTACAGCCGATGCTGATCAACCAGTGCATGTCCGATAAAACCGTCGAGCGCGAATCGTTCCTCGCCTCGCTGCTGCAGTGCGAGGATGGCGATCAGAGCTGCCCGCTGCCGCCCGCCAATTAACGTACGCGAATCCCTTCGATAATCATCCGCTGGACGTTATCGACGGTTTGCTGAAAAAACGCCTCATCGCGCAGCGTCGCGCCGGTTACCGCCTCAACCTGAGTGGCGAAATCGGCGTAATGCTGTGTGGTCGCCCAGATCATAAAGATCAGATGCTGCGGGTCAACCGGCGCCAGCCTGCCGCTCTCGACCCAGCCGGAAATAATCGCCGACTTTTCATCCACCAGCGCTTTCAGATCGCCGGTCAGCTCGCCCATCAGCAGCGGCGCGCCCTGCAGCATCTCCAGGCAGAACAGCCTTGACGCCTGCGGGTGATCGCGGGAAACCTCCAGCTTAAGGCGGATATATTCGCCGATGGCCACCAGCGGGCTGATATCTTCGCGGAAGGCCTTTAGCGGCGCCAGCCAGATAGCCAGAATCTGCTGCAGCACGGCAATATACAGCGCCTCTTTCGACGGGTAGTAGTAGAGCAGGTTCGTTTTCGATACCCCGGCCAGTTCGGCTACCTGCTCAAGCCGGGTACCGTGGATACCAAACTGCGAGAACGCGTCCAGCGCGGCGGCCAGGATAGCCTCTTTTTTCGCGCTCACCGCCTGTGAGCGTTTGCCGATCTTTTTCACGCCGCCCTGTGCCATTCGTTATCTCCTTCTTTTCACGCCATCAGCATAGCAAAAGCCCAGCGCCGACACGACTCTCTGCACCCTGATTGCGCACGACTGCGGTTTTTTCGTGCACCGATTTTGACCATTCAGTCCACTTTTATTGCTGCTATTTTCAGCAACCATCCAGCAACACCTTAATAACATTAGCCTTTGCAAAACTGGCATCGCCTTTGCTTTATCTTTCAGGCGAGGTGATTGAGGGAGATGCAGGATGCAGCGCCGCGCCTTCTTGTTCAACGACATGCAGAGAGGTAGGTATGAAAATTGGTGTCTTCGTTCCGATTGGTAATAACGGCTGGCTGATTTCCACCCATGCTCCCCAGTACATGCCGACGTTTGAGCTCAATAAGGCCATCGTGCAAAAAGCCGAACACTACGGCTTCGATTTCGCGCTGTCGATGATTAAACTGCGCGGCTTCGGCGGCAAGACCGAATTCTGGGATCATAATCTGGAGTCCTTCACCCTGATGGCCGGACTGGCGGCCGTCACTTCGCGCATTCAGATCTACGCCACCGCCGCCACGCTGACGCTGCCCCCGGCGATCGTCGCGCGCATGGCCTCGACTATCGACTCTATCTCCGGCGGCCGCTTTGGCGTCAATCTGGTCACCGGCTGGCAAAAGCCGGAATACGAGCAGATGGGCATCTGGCCGGGCGACGACTACTTCGCCAGCCGCTACGACTATCTCACCGAATATGTCCAGGTGCTGCGCGACCTGTGGGGAACCGGGCGCAGCGACTTTAAAGGCGACTACTTCACGATGAACGACTGCCGCGTCAGCCCGCAGCCGTCGCAGCCGATGAAAGTGATCTGCGCCGGACAAAGCGACGCCGGTATGGCGTTCTCCGCCCGGCACGCTGACTACAACTTCTGCTTCGGCAAAGGGGTCAACACCCCTGCCGCCTTCGCCCCCACCGCCGCGCGGATGATGGAGGCGGCGGAAAAAACCGGCCGCGACGTCGGTTCCTACGTCCTGTTTATGGTGATTGCCGACGAAACCGACGAGGCGGCCCGCGCCAAATGGGAGCATTACAAAGCCGGCGCCGATGACGAGGCGCTGGCGTGGCTTACCGAACAGAGCCAGAAAGACACCCGCTCCGGCAGCGACACCAACGTGCGCCAGATGGCCGATCCCACCTCGGCGGTCAACATCAATATGGGCACCCTTGTCGGCTCTTACGCCAGCGTCGCCCGCATGCTCGACGAAGTAGCGGCGGTCCCCGGCACCGACGGCGTGCTGCTGACGTTTGATGATTTCCTTATCGGTATCGAAGCCTTTGGTCAGCGCATTCAGCCGCTGATGCGCTGCCGCGACCATATCGCCACCATGACTCAAGAGGTTGCCTGATGATTACCCTGCCCGCTCGCCCGGAATCCCTGACCTTTGCGCCGCTGCAGAGCGCGCTGATCGTTGTCGATATGCAGAACGCCTACGCCAGCCAGGGCGGCTATCTCGACCTCGCCGGATTTGACGTTTCCGCCACCCGCCCGGTTATCGACAATATCAACGTCGCCGTGGCCGCCGCGCGCGCCGCCGGGATGCTGATTATCTGGTTCCAGAACGGCTGGGACGACCAGTACGTGGAGGCCGGCGGCCCCGGTTCGCCGAATTTTCATAAATCCAACGCGCTGAAAACCATGCGAAAGAACCCGGAGCTGCAGGGCAAGCTGCTGGCGAAAGGCGGCTGGGACTATCAGCTGGTCGATCAGCTTAAGCCGCAGCCCGGCGATATCGTGCTGCCGAAACCGCGCTACAGCGGCTTCTTTAACACCGCGCTCGACAGCATTCTGCGCAGCCGCGGCATCCGCCATCTGATCTTTACCGGTATTGCCACCAACGTCTGCGTGGAATCGACCCTGCGCGACGGCTTCTTCCTCGAGTATTTCGGTATCGTGCTGGAAGACGCCACCCATCAGGCCGGTCCGGCGTTCGCCCAGCAGGCGGCGCTGTTCAATATCGAAACCTTCTTTGGCTGGGTCAGCGATGTCGCCAGCTTCTGTACCGCCCTTGAGCCCGCCGCGCCGCGCGCCTTTTCCGAGGAGAAACGTTATGCCTAAACAGGTGATTATTCCGCCAGGCACCACCACGCCTATCGCCCCGTTTGTCCCGGGCACGCTGGCCGACGGCGTGGTTTACGTCTCCGGCACCCTGCCGTTCGATAAGCAAAACAACGTGGTTTATATCGGCGACCCAAAGGCGCAAACCCGCCACGTGCTGGAAACCATCAAGAGCGTTATCGAGACGGCGGGGGGCAGTATGGCGGATGTGACCTTCAACAGCATCTTTATCACCGACTGGAAAAACTACGCCGCGATTAATGAGGTCTACGCGGAGTTCTTCCCCGGCGACAAACCGGCGCGTTTCTGCATTCAGTGCGGGCTGGTGAAGCCCGATGCGCTGGTGGAAATAGCCACCGTCGCGCATATCGGGAAGCCGGCATGATGAAGCTAAATGTCTCCCCGGCGCCTTATCCGGGCGCGCCGGTGGTGGTTCTGAGCGCCGGGCTCGGCGGCGCGGGCGGCTACTGGCTACCGCAGCGGGCGGCGCTCGAACCGCACTATCAGCTGGTGAGCTATGACCATAACGGCACCGGTGAAAACGGCGGCCCGCTGCCCGTCGGCTACAGCATGGCGGCCATGGCGCAGGAGCTTAACGCAGCGCTGCAGGCGGCGGGGATTGTGCGTTTTGCGCTGGTCGGTCACGCCCTGGGCGCGCTGATCGGTCTGCAGCTGGCGCTGGACCATCCCGAAGCGATAAGCGCCCTGGTGCTGGTGAACGGCTGGCTGACGCTCTCCCCGCATACCCGCCGCTGCTTTCTGGTGCGCGAACGCCTGCTGCACGCGGGCGGCGCGCAGGCGTGGGTAGAAGCGCAGCCGCTGTTCCTCTATCCGGCGGAGTGGATGGCTTCTCGCCTGCCGCGGCTGGAGGCCGAAGACGCGCTCGCCATCAGCCATTTCCAGGGCAAAGAGAATTTACTGAAAAGGCTGAACGCCCTCAAGCAGGCCGATTTTTCGCGGCGGGCGGCAGCGATAACCTGCCCGACGCTGATTATCAGCGCCGCTGACGATCTGCTGGTCCCGGCCTCCTGCTCCCGCGTGCTGCAGGCGGCAATCCCCGGCAGCCAGCTGGCGGAAATGGCCTGGGGCGGCCACGCCTGCAACGTCACCGATACCGCCACCTTTAACCCTATTTTATGCGACGGGCTGGCCGCGATGCTGCCCGTCCCCCAGGAGAATCTATGAGCGAAGCCATTAGCCCGGCCGCCTGCGCCGCGCTGTTTACCGAGGCCCGAACCCACAACGGCTGGCTGGACAGGCCGGTCAGCGACGAGCAGCTGCGTGAAATCTACGCCTTGCTGAAAATGGGACCGACCTCCGCTAACTGTTCCCCGGCGCGCTTCGTTTTCATCCGCACACCGGAAGGCAAAGAGAAGCTGCGCCCGGCCCTGTCGAGCGGCAACGTTGCGAAGACCCTGCAGGCGCCGGTCACCGCTATCGTCGCCTGGGACAGCGCGTTCTATGACAGGCTGCCGGAGCTGTTCCCTCACGGCGACGCCCGCAGCTGGTTTACCTCCAGCCCGCAGATGGTGGAAGAGACCGCATTTCGCAACGGTTCATTGCAGGCGGCGTACCTGATTTTCGCCTGCCGCGCGCTGGGCCTCGACACCGGCCCCATGTCGGGCTTTGACCGCGAAAAAGTCGATGCGGCGTTTTTTGCCGACGGCGCCTGGAAAAGCAACCTGCTGATTAACATTGGCTACGGCGATCCCGGCAAGCTGTACGCTCGCCTGCCGCGTCTGCCTTTTGATGATGCCTGCCAGCTGGCATAAGGAGCCCGCATGTCTACTGCCGATAAACAAAGCTTTCGCGACGCCATGGCCCACGTCGGGGCGGCGGTCAACATCATCACCACCGATGGTCCCGCAGGCCGCGCCGGCTTTACCGCCAGCGCCGTCTGCAGCGTTACCGACGCGCCGCCCACGCTGCTGGTGTGCCTGAATCGCTCCGCCTCGGTGTGGCCGATCTTCAGCCAGCACCAGGCCCTGTGCGTCAACACCCTGGCGGCCGGCCAGGAAGAGCTCTCGAACGTTTTCGGCGGTAAAACGCCGATGGCGGAGCGCTTCGCCGCCGCCGACTGGCAAACCGGCGCGACCGGCTGTCCGCGTCTGGAAGCGGCGCTGGTCAGCTTCGACTGCCGCATCAGCCAGATCGTCAGCGTCGGAACTCACGACATCCTGTTTTGCGAAGTGGCGGCGATTGTACGCCATCCGGAACCGCGCGGACTGATGTGGTTCGACCGCGGCTACCACACGCTGATGCGTCCAGCCTGTTAACCCTAAACCCAGGATCTCATCATGGCTCTCTTCGATTTTCCTCGCTGGCAGTTAACCTCCCCCTCCGCCGCGTCCGGCGTCGTGGCCCCCGATGAACGGCTGTCGGTCGGGCAAACCGTGGTGATGGGCGTTCAGCACGCGGTGGCGATGTTTGGCGCGACCGTTCTGATGCCAATCCTGATGGGGCTGGATCCCAATCTGTCGATCCTGATGTCCGGCATCGGCACCCTGCTGTTCTTTTTGGTTACCGGCGGGCGCGTGCCGAGCTACCTTGGCTCCAGCGCCGCCTTTGTCGGCGTGGTCATCGCCGTTACCGGCTTCAACGGCCAGGGGCTTAACCCGCACCTTAGCGTCGCGCTGGGCGGCATTATCCTCTGCGGGCTGGTTTATACCCTGATTGGCCTGGTGGTGATGAAAATCGGCACCCGCTGGATTGAGCGGCTGATGCCGCCGGTAGTCACCGGCGCGGTGGTCATGGCGATAGGCCTTAACCTCGCGCCCATCGCGGTACGCAGCGTATCAGCAATGCCGTTCGACGGTTGGATGGCGGTGCTGACGGTGCTGTGCATCGGCCTGGTCGCGGTGTTTACCCGCGGGATGCTGCAGCGGCTGCTGATCCTCGTCGGGCTGATTATCGCCTGCGCGCTGTACGCGCTGCTGGCCAACGGCCTCGGGCTGGGCAAGCCGCTGGATTTTAGCCTGCTTGAGCAGGCGGCGTGGTTCGGTTTGCCGCAGATGACCGCCCCGACCTTTAACGGCCAGGCAATGATGCTGATCGCTCCCGTGGCGGTGATTCTGGTGGCGGAAAACCTCGGCCACCTGAAGGCGGTTGCCGGGATGACCGGGCGCAATATGGACCCGTATATGGGCCGCGCGTTCGTCGGCGACGGACTGGCAACGATGCTCTCCGGCTCGGTTGGCGGCAGCGGTGTGACCACCTACGCGGAGAATATCGGCGTGATGGCGGTCACCAAAGTGTACTCGACGCTGGTCTTCGTCGCGGCGGCGCTGATTGCGATGCTGCTTGGGTTTTCACCGAAATTCGGCGCGCTGATCCATACCATTCCGGGACCGGTGATCGGCGGCGCATCGATTGTGGTGTTTGGCCTGATTGCCGTCGCGGGCGCGCGAATTTGGGTGCAGAACCGCGTGGATTTGAGCCAGAACGCAAATCTGATTATGGTGGCGGTGACGCTGGTGCTGGGGGCGGGCGACTTCGCGCTTTCGCTCGGCGGCTTTACCCTCGGCGGCATCGGGACGGCCACCTTCGGCGCGATCCTGCTCCACGCTCTGCTTAACCGCCGTCCGCGTGAGGCCGGGCAAACCAACGTCACCCCGGTATGAAAGCGTGCGACGCCAGAAGACCCGTACCGGGAAATCCCCGGTCGCGCTGCGCTTACCGGGGCTACAAAACAGCGTCAACCCGTAGCCCGGTTAAGGCGTTTACGCCGCGAGCCGGGCGTTCCTCCCGCTCAGCGGAACCTGCAAAGTGGAAAAAAAACCGCCGACGTGACGTCGGCGGCGAGGGTGATGGGGTCGGGCCCGGGAGATTAACCCCCATCAGCAACAATCCGGCGCGCTAGCTTTCGCGGCTACCATGACTGTTTTTGCCCCCTTTCTTGCCCGCTTCGGAAGCGCGTTGAGGATCGTTTTTAAAGTTCCCCCCGCTATGCTGGCCACCTTTACGACCTGCTTCTGATGCTCTTTCACGGTCTTCGGCAAAGTTGCCGGCACCGCCACGATGGTTTGCCATTACTGACCTCCATTTAGGTTAGACATCATGCTGCATTAGGTGAAACACGAGGCTCTGGCCTCCGCGATACGGGTTGCGTATCACGTGCTTTTAAGGTTAGCGAAGGAAAGCCGTGCCGGGTGGATATCGTCACATTCTGAAATAGATTTTGTATAAGAACTGCCGCTATTGCGCCGGACGCGCGCTAAGCGACTCTTATGACAGCCTAAAATGGCGCCGCTGAAGATGTATCTTTTTGCAACAGCCCTGAATGTTAGCAATATTGTTATAAATCAAATAAATGATTGTTGCATTTGCACTCTTCGCCAGAGGTCTTATCTTTAAAGGTAGCCAGTCGACTGGCTGGCTCATAACGCAACCGAGGAGTGATGCAAATGGCTAAGATTCTGGTGCTTTATTATTCCATGTACGGACACATTGAGACCATGGCGCATGCCGTCGCCGAAGGAGCAAACAAGGTAGATGGCGTTGAAGTGGTCGTGAAGCGCGTGCCGGAAACCATGCAGGCAGAGGTTTTTGCCAAAGCAGGCGGGAAAACGCAAAACGCGCCCGTCGCCACGCCGCAGGAGCTGGCTGAGTACGACGCCATCATCTTTGGTACCCCAACCCGTTTCGGCAATATGTCCGGACAGATGCGTACCTTTCTCGATCAGACCGGCGGCCTGTGGGCGTCCGGAGCGCTGTACGGCAAACTGGCCAGCGTATTCAGCTCAACCGGTACCGGCGGCGGTCAGGAGCAAACTATCACCTCAACCTGGACCACGCTTGCCCACCACGGGATGATTATTGTACCGATTGGCTACGGCGCCCAGGAGCTGTTTGATGTTTCGCAGGTTCGCGGCGGCACGCCTTACGGCGCCACCACTATTGCCGGCGGCGACGGCTCACGCCAGCCAAGTGAAGAAGAATTAGCCATTGCCCGCTATCAGGGGCAACACGTTGCGGGTCTGGCAGTGAAATTACACGGTTAATCTTCAGCAGGAGGACAAGCATGCCGAATCAAGAAGCAAAGGCCCACCGCGTGGGTGAATGGGCCAGTCTGCGCAATACGTCTCCCGAAATTGCCGAGGCGATTTTTGAATTAGCCAATTACGATGAAAAGCTGGCGGAGAAAATCTGGGAAGAAGGCAGCGATGAAGTCCTGCCCCTCGCCTTCGCCAAAACCGACAAAGACTCCCTGTTCTGGGGCGAACAAACTATCGAACGCAAGAACGTGTAGCCGGGACAGGTACGCAGTACCGCCTCCGGGAGTTATTGCATGAGCTTCCCGGAGGCGGGGCGTTGCGCCTGTTCGGGCTACAAGACCAGGCTAAACATCGGCAGCAAGACCCGGATTGCTCCGGGTTTTTTATACTCTGCTACTTCGTGGCCTCGGCCATCGCCTTTTTAAAGGTGTCCATCGGGCAGAAGCCGTTGTCATCGACCGGACAACCGTTCAGCGCCAGCGTCACCCGCTGCGGCGGCGATTGCAGGGTCAGCGCGTCGGCATTGCGCAGCTGTTCGGTACTTTGATACACGTACTCAATCTTCATCAAATCGCGATTTCCGCTCTTATCATGCCAGCGCTGGAACACCAGCTTGCCGCCGATGGGCGTACGTTCGTACTGGTTGTGCAGCTGATAAGGTTTAAAATCCAGCGCCGTCAGCAGCGAGGCGATATTGGAATCGTGCCCCACCAGCAGCGTGACTTTCGCCGCCTTCGCCGCATCGCCCACCAGCGCGTTATCAATATATTTCACCAGCGGCTTAGCCACGTTGCGCGCCACTTCAGGGGAAGTAAACAGGCTATCCTGATAGCCGTTTTTCAGCTTCGACAGCACCTGCCACTGCTTATCGGTTTTGATTTCGCCCCACGCCACCTGGTCTTTCGGGAAACCTTCGTAATATTGCAGCGTAAAGGCGTCAACCAGCGAGTTGCCGACTTTAAGCGGCCCGGAAACGCCCGGCTCCTGCTGATATTTGGCGCTAAAGGTATCTTTCGCGTCGCTCAGCGAGCACTGCTGCTTCTCTTTGCAGGACGGGGAGTTACGGTAGTCGGTCATCTCCTCCAGCAGCTTATAGCTTTCGCTCAGCTGCATCCCCTGCCGCTCTTTCTCCATTGCCTGCACCGCCTTTTCGCTAAACGCGGCGGAATCGTCAGTGATCACCGGATTAAACGTCGGGTCCATGGTGCCCATTTTTTCCTGATGGTGCACGGTCACGCCGCAGCCGGGAAACGCGCCGGTGATAAAGAACTGCGCGGTGGCGACGGTGCGCTGCAGGCTATTGGCATAGGCGTAGACCGCGTTCTCCGGCGGGCATTCGCCGCTGGTCACCAGCCCCTGCTGCGCCAGCCATTCGCGCATATAGTGCCCCATATACACTTCCAGCACCCCGCCCTTGGTGGTCAGCTGGCCGCCGGGGACATCCCACTCAGGCCAGGACTTCGGCGTTGATTGCTCCAGCACGCTGCCGTTGTTCGCCAGCGGCGCGCGCAGGTTATGGCGGCTCATGATCAGCACCTGCTGAAGCTGGTACCCCTCCGGTGCCGCCTGTTCCTGCGCCTGGACGCCGGCGGAGAGTAAAATAACGCCGGTCACGGCGGCAGCGAGTAGACTTTTTCTCATCCCTTAATCCTCAGTCAGTGATTATCATCGCCTTAATTGTGACAAATTTATGACATTTTTCCGGGCAATGGCTCGCAAAGTGCGGAAAGAAATACGTTTTCCGCCAGAACGAAGGGGGGCTGAAATCAGAGGGAGGGCGTTACTCCGGTAGCGGTACCGCCGCCAGCGTGCAGATAGCTGCATGCTTGCCGCCGCGATGGTCGACGATCAGCACTTTATCGCCGGCTTTTTTTCCTTCGCAGGGTTTTAACACCTGCTCGACAATACGTTCACGAATTGACGGCTGCCCGGCGTCAGCCAGGCTATGGAATGAAGTCAGAATCAACAACGGCCCAATAAGACCGATGATATGCTTGTTAAACATTTATTACTCTCAACCCTATTTAAGCGGGCCAAGGGTAGCAGCCTGTGGGGCTCTCGTCTGTAAATTCGCTTAAACGAGTGTAACCCGTTCATTTTTTCACCACACCTTTGCTTTACTCTTCACATTTATTCATGTAAATAATAATTTCAGTGTATTGCTGGCAGTCTATTCTCGTCTGATTCATCGGGTCATCTTTAAGAAATATCCCGATGCTATTATCTCGATATCACGGTATTTTTTCTTCATGTTAAACATAACATTAGGTTAATCTATGTCAGGTATCCTGCTCTTTATCGTCGCGGTGGTTTTGCTGGGAGTAGCCATCTTCAGCCTGGTCTCCTATGTGAAGGATCGGCGCTCTGCACAGCTGCCAACTCATAAGAAAAAGAAATAATACGTCCTCACTATTCTTACCTTCTGCCCCTGCTATCTCTCCCGAGCGCCTGATTTCAAACGAGAATGACAAAAAAGAAGGCAGGCTCAATCGCCTGCCTTTGTGTCTGCGTAAAAAATCGTTACGATTCCCAGGCCTGTTCCGCTTTGGCGCCGTCAAACTGCGGCGGCGGCTTGCGGAAGCGGCGGGTCAGATACGTCAGATACAGCAGCCCGAGGCCCGCCCATATCAGACCCAGCGTCAGCGAGGTCGCCTCCAGGTTAATCCACAGTACGCCCACCGTTAGCGCGCCCACCATCGGCAGAAGCAGATAGTGAAAGCGATCTTTCCAGGTTTTATTAAAACCTTTACGCCGCCAGAAGTGGTTAAATACCGACAGGTTAACGAAGGTAAACGCCACCAGCGCGCCAAAGTTAATCAGCGCCGTGGCGGTGACCAGGTCAAAGAACAGCGCCGACAGCGCGACAATCCCCACCATGATCACGTTCAGCGCCGGGGTACGCCATTTCGGATGGACGTAGCCGAAAATGCGCTCCGGGAAAACGTTATCGCGGCCCATGACGTACAGCAGCCGTGACACGCTGGCGTGCGAAGCCAGGCCTGAGGCCAGGGTATTCACAAACGTCGTGCACAGGAAAATCGACTGGAACAACTTGCCGCCAACGTAGAGGGCGATCTCCGGCAGCGCCGCGTCCGGGTCTTTAAAACGGCTAATATCGGGAAAAAAGAGCTGCATAAAAAACGAGGCGGCGATAAAAATCACCCCACCGTAGACCGCAGTAAGGAAGATGGCCTTCGGGATCACCCGCGCGGCGTCCGGCGTCTCTTCGGAAAGCGTGGTCACCGCATCGAAACCGAGGAACGAAAAGCAGACTATCGTCGCCCCGGTAATGATCGGAATCAGGTGCGCATTCTGGCTAATAAACGGCTGGAGCGACCAGACGGTGCCCACCCCTTCCCCTTTATGCAACCCCTGCACCACCAGCACGATAAAGACCACCATGATCGAGATCTGCACCAGCACGAACAGGGTGTTGAAGTTCGCCACCAGGTTGACGCTTTTCAGGTTCGCCGCGGTGAGAATAGCCACAAACGTCACCACCCACACCCAGGGCGGCACGTCCGGAAACAGCGCGGAAAGATAAATCTTCGCCAGCAGCACGTTGATCATCGGCAGGAATAGATAATCCAGCAGCGATGACCAGCCCACCATAAAACCGACGTGCGGGCTGATCGACTTCTGCGCATAGGTATAGGCCGAACCCGCCTGCGGAAACTGGCGCACCAGCTTGCCGTAGCTGATGGCGGTAAACAGCACCCCGGCCAGCGCCAGCAGATAGGACGCCGGGACGTGGCCGTTGCTGATGCCGGAGACGATGCCGAAAGTATCGAAAACCGTCATCGGCGTCAGATAGGCGAGGCCCATCATCACCACCTGCCACAGCTTGAGAGACTTGCGCAGGCGCGGTTTTTCCGCCCCGGAGGCGTTATCGAGAGAGGGATTAATAGACATAGCCATTTCCCCCGCTGCACACCTGGGTTTGCGGTCGTAGAGACCGGGAAACCAACCTGCTTCGCAACGGGGTTAATGGCAAATCAAAAGGTAAAAAGAACCGACGAGCGGCGGTGGCGACGCATTCCATGCGGCCATGACGGCCCCCTTCTCCCTGCGGATATTTAAACATCTGCATCATTTCCTACCTCGTTACACACTGTGTCGTTAACTGAAGCCCCGTTGCCGCCTGCGCTCCTTAACGCGACATCCGGGAATGGCTGGGCTCCCAGCAAAAACGTCCGACCAGGCTCCGCTCAGGCCGCATGATGCTACTCGTGATAATGCTAAAGCGCCCCTCGCGGGGCGAAAATCAGGCGTTTTTCAACATCCACTCGATTTCAGTTTCTGTGATCAGACGCTCAAACTGCAGTAATTCGTCATTTTTACAGGCGTGATAAACGTGGCAGAAGCGTTCGCCAAGCCGCTCGCGCAGATGATCGTTTTGCATAAACTCCCACAGCGCATCGCTCTGGCGAATCGGGAACGGCAGCCCCTCCTGCTCGAGGCCGTTGCCCTCCACCTCTTCCTGTAACGGCAGCGGATTATCCAGACCGTGGAGGATGCCGGCAAAAATCGCCGCCATCACCAGATAAGGGTTGGCGTCCGCCCCGGCCACGCGATACTCGACGCGGTGATTGTGCCGATCGCCGCACGGAATGCGCAGCGCCACCGTCCGGTTGTTGTGCCCCCACGACGCCTGGGTCGGCACGTACATTCCCGGCTGGAAACGACGATACGAGTTCACGTTTGGCGCCAGCAGCGCCATCGACGCCGGCATCAGGTCAATCATCCCGGCGAGCGCGCGTTTTAACATCGCGGAATCTTCGCCGTCCGCGTCCGCCAGCACGTTCTCGCCTTTGTTGTTCTGCATACTGATATGGATATGCATCCCGCTACCGGCGTGCTCTTCATAGGGTTTCGCCATAAAAGTGGCGTGCATCTTATGCTTCTCCGCCATCAAACGCACGAGACGTTTTAACGCCAGCGCATCATCGCAGGCGTCGAGCACGTTATCGGTATGGTGGAGGTTGATTTCAAACTGGCCGGGAGAGGCTTCCGCCACCGCGCCGTCGGCGGGGATCAGCTGGAGCTGGGCGATCTCGTCGATTTCGTTAAGCACGTCGGCAAAGTGGTTGAGGTTGTCGACGGAGTAAACCTGGCTTTGGGTATTGCGATCGCCGGTTCCCGGCGCGCACGGTGGCTGCAGGTAACCTTCCGCGTCGCGCTTGCGGTCAAGTAAATAGAACTCCAGCTCTACCGCTACCACGGGGAACAGCCCGCGCTGGCGCAGCTGCTGCCAGAGCCGGTTCAGCACGTTCCGCGGCTCAACGTCAAAGGGAGCGCCATCTTCATCAACCATGGTCAGCAGAACCTGACCAATGTATTCCGGGTCCGCCGCCGACGGGGTTAAGGTTCCCAGCACCGGCACGCAGGTGCGGTCTGGTTCGCCCATCTCCTGGCCGAGCCCCGCCTCTTCCACCACGTTGCCGAGAATATCCATCGCAAACACCGAAGCCGGGAAATAGCACCCCTTCTCCAGCTTGCTCAGGCTGGACACCGGGATCCGCTTACCGCGAAAGCAGCCGTTCAGGTCGGTTAGCAGCACATCAACGTATTGCGTATTGGGGTAACGCTCGAGGTAGCGCTTCACTTCCCAGGTGAATGCGCTGACCCGTCTCTCTTCCGACTGCTGAACAAAATTCTCAACTTCTACGATATTGGTTTCCATGATTCACCGCCGTTGTTTTAGTTTCGGACCCTGAATGGCACTGTTAAATATAATGTCCACTCTTCGAATGTGTATGCAAACAAATTGTTTGTCAAATGTTAAATTAAGTTTGCAAAGGGCTATATCCACTGCTAGATTGAGAAAATATTGAACGAAATGGCCGTTTTACCCGCTAATCCGGTCATAATTTAGTCCACTTTGTGAGGGCGATCATGGAAAATATAATGTACAAGCCAGTTATTGGCGTGGTGATGTGTCGAAACAGGCTTAAGGGTCACCAGACCCAGACTCTGCAAGAGAAGTACCTGAACGCGATTGTGAACGCCGGCGGCGTGCCGATTGCCCTGCCGCACGCGCTGGCCGAGCCGGAACTGCTTTCTGCGCTACTGCCGAAACTGGACGGCATTTATCTGCCCGGCAGCCCGAGCAACGTACAGCCGCACCTCTATGGTGAAAACGGCGATGAGCCTGACGCCGATCCCGGGCGTGATCTTCTGAGCATGGCGCTGATCGACGCCGCGCTCGAAAGGCGCATCCCCATTTTCGCCATCTGCCGTGGACTACAGGAACTGGTTGTCGCCACCGGCGGGACTCTGTATCGTCGTCTGTTCGAGCAGCCTGAGCTTCTTGAACACCGCGAAGACCCCGAACTTCCCGTCGAGCAGCAATATGCGCCCTCGCATGAAGTTCAGGTTCAGCAAGGAGGATTACTTTCTCAGTTAATACCGGGCTGCAACACGTTTTGGGTAAACTCGTTACACGGGCAGGGAGCAAAAACGACGGGTCCACGGCTGCGCGTGGAGGCGCGTTCTCCGGACGGGCTGGTGGAAGCGGTCAGCGTTAACGACCACCCTTTCGCCCTCGGCGTGCAGTGGCATCCTGAATGGAACAGTAGCGAATACGCCCTGTCGCGAATGTTGTTTGAAGGTTTTATCACCGCCTGTCAGAGCTATAGCCAAAATAATTCGAGTTGCAGGAAGGCGGCAAGTGAGGGAATCCCCAGGAGCTTACTGGAGTAAGTGACTGGGGTGAGCGAGCAAAGCCAACGCACAAGCAACTTGAAGTATGACGGGTATATGTTGCTGAAAAACAGCGACTCTGACCACTACCGTTAAGGAAATGCAAATATGAGCGATGACGGACTGGCGCCAGGGAAACGTCTGTCAGAGATCCGCCAACAGCTGGGTCTCTCACAGCGTCGTGCCGCCGAACTGTCTGGGTTAACACATAGTGCCATCAGCACCATAGAGCAGGACAAAGTCAGTCCTGCGATCAGTACGCTGCAAAAGCTGCTGAAAGTCTACGGGCTGTCGCTCTCGGAATTCTTTTCTGAACCAGAAAAACCGGCTGAACCGCAGGTGGTTATCAATCAGGACGATCTGATTGAAATCGGCAGTCAGGGGGTGTCGATGAAGCTGGTTCATAATGGCAATCCGAACCGCACGCTGGCGATGATTTTTGAAACGTACCAGCCTGGAACCACAACCGGGGAGAGGATCAAGCATCAGGGTGAGGAGATAGGCACCATACTGGAAGGTGAAGTCGTGCTGACCATCAACGGTCAGGCGTATCATCTGGTGGCTGGGCAAAGCTATGCCATTAACACCGGCATACCGCATAGCTTCAGCAACACCTCGGCGGGTATCTGCCGAATTATCAGCGCCCATACCCCCACCACATTCTGATTTTTTAGCCTGAGGTTTTCTCAGGCTTTCTTCAGGCCTGCGCCGCCGGAGGCTAACTCCGGCGGCGCGAAGATAACGCAGTTCACCTTGCGCAATGCGGAAAGACTTATTCCGCTGGCCCCGGATAATTCACGCCTGTTAATGGGCAATTTAAACGGTACTCAACCCCGGGGACGCCCTGCGCCCTGAGGGTCTGAAATCACCACTTTTTTATTTTTCCAATTATGTCATTAAGGAGTCATGATGGATTTTCACAACCTGGCTTACTGGCAAGAAAAAGCAAAAAATATCGCGATTGAAACGCGGCTATTTATTAACGGCGAATACAGCGCCGCCGCCGATAATAGCGTGTTCGCCACCGTCGACCCTACCGCCCAGCAGACGCTCGCCGAGGTCGCGCGCGGCAAAAAGGCCGACGT
Source organism: Klebsiella sp. CB_Kp196 (assembly GCF_040061575.1). Taxonomy (NCBI): domain Bacteria; kingdom Pseudomonadati; phylum Pseudomonadota; class Gammaproteobacteria; order Enterobacterales; family Enterobacteriaceae; genus Klebsiella; species Klebsiella sp. CB_Kp196. The sequence goes on along the minus strand of NZ_JBEAFH010000065.1, from coordinate 13,172 downwards.
CGATCGCGCGGTCCAGGCCGCCCGCGGCGTCTTCGATCGCGGCGACTGGTCGCAGGCCTCCCCTGCCCAGCGCAAAGCGGTGCTGCATAAATTCGCCGACCTGATGGAAGCCCATCGCGAAGAGCTGGCGCTGCTGGAAACCCTCGACACCGGTAAACCGATTCGCCACAGCCTGCGCGACGATGTCCCTGGCGCCGCCCGCGCAATCCGCTGGTACGCCGAAGCCATCGATAAAGTGTACGGCGAAGTCGCCCCCACCGGCGGCAACGAACTGGCCATGATCGTCCGCGAACCGATTGGCGTGATTGCGGCGGTGGTGCCGTGGAATTTTCCGCTGCTGCTGGCCTGCTGGAAGCTTGGCCCGGCGCTGGCGTCCGGCAACAGCGTGGTGCTTAAGCCGTCGGAAAAATCCCCGCTTACCGCTCTGCGCCTGGCGGGCCTGGCGAAACAGGCCGGGCTGCCGGACGGCGTATTCAACGTGGTGAGCGGTTTCGGCCATGAGGCCGGTCAGGCGCTGGCGCAGCATCATGACGTTGAAGTCATCACCTTTACCGGCTCCACCCGCACCGGTAAACAGCTGCTGAAAGACGCGGGCGACAGCAATATGAAGCGCGTCTGGCTGGAGGCGGGCGGTAAAAGCGCCAATATCGTCTTTGCCGACTGCCCGGACCTGCAAAAAGCGGTTAACGCCACCGCCGGCGGTATTTTCTACAATCAGGGCCAGGTCTGTATCGCCGGTACCCGTCTGCTGCTTGAGGAGAGCATCGCCGGCCGCTTTCTCGACCTGCTAAAAGAGCAGGCAAAGGGCTGGCAGCCTGGCAATCCGCTCGACCCGAATACCACCATGGGCATGCTGATCGACAACAGCCACGCCGATAGCGTCCACAGCTTTATTCGCGCCGGCGAAGCGCACAGCACGCTGCTGCTGGATGGACGTAAAAATCCGTGGCCCGCGGCGGTCGGCCCGACCATCTTCGTCGACGTCGACCCCGCCTCCGCCCTCAGCCAGGAGGAGATCTTCGGCCCGGTGCTGGTGGTGACCCGCTTTAAAACCGAAGAGCAGGCGCTGGCGCTGGCCAACGACAGCCGCTACGGCCTCGGCGCGGCGGTCTGGACCCGCGATCTCTCCCGCGCTCACCGCGTCAGCCGCCGTCTGAAAGCCGGCTCCGTCTTTGTGAACAACTACAACGATGGCGATATGACCGTGCCCTTCGGCGGCTATAAGCAGAGCGGCAACGGACGCGATAAGTCCCTGCACGCGCTGGAAAAATTCACTGAACTGAAAACTATCTGGATTGCCCTGGAGTCTTAATCATGAGCGAACATACCACCAGCTATTACGCCGCCAGCGCCAACCGCTATAAGCCGTTCCCGACGCTGGACGAATCGATCGGCTGCGACGTCTGCGTCGTCGGCGGCGGCTATACCGGCCTCTCTTCGGCGCTGCATCTGGCCGAAATGGGCTACGATGTGGTGCTGCTGGAAGGCGCGCGCATCGGCTTCGGCGCCAGCGGACGCAACGGCGGCCAGCTAGTCAACTCCTATAGCCGCGATATCGACGTTATCGAAAAAACCTACGGCCCGGATGCCGCGAAAATGCTCGGCAGCATGATGTTTGAAGGCGGCGACATTATTCGTGAACGTATCCAGCGCTATCAGATTGCCTGCGACTATCGCCCCGGCGGGCTGTTTGTCGCGCTGAATCATAAACAGCTGGAGACCCTGGAAGAGCAGAAAGCGAACTGGGAGCGCTACGGCAATACCCAGCTGGAGCTGCTGGATGCCAGCGCCATTCGTCGCGAAGTGGACAGCGACCGCTACGCCGGCGCGCTGCTGGACCACAGCGGCGGTCATATCCATCCGCTCAATCTGGCGATTGGCGAAGCGGACGCCATTCGGCTCAACGGCGGCCGGGTTTACGAACAATCACCGGTCACCGGCATTCAGCACAGCAGCCCGGCGGTAGTGACCACCGCACGCGGACAGGTCACCGCCCGCTACGTGATCGTCGCCGGTAACGCCTATCTCGGCGATAAGCTCGAGCCGGAGCTGGCGAAACGCAGCATGCCGTGCGGCACCCAGGTGGTCACCACCGCGCCGCTGTCTGAGGATCTGGCGCGCTCGCTGATCCCGAAAAACTACTGCGTAGAAGATTGTAACTATCTGCTGGATTACTACCGCCTGACCGCCGACAACCGTCTGCTGTACGGCGGCGGCGTGGTGTACGGCGCACGGGATCCGGACGACGTTGAGCGGCTGATTATGCCGAAGCTGCTGAAAACCTTCCCGCAGCTGCAGGGGGTGAAAATCGACTACCGCTGGACCGGCAACTTCCTGCTGACCCTCTCGCGAATGCCGCAGTTTGGCCGCCTCGATAACAATATCTATTATATGCAGGGCTACAGCGGCCACGGGGTCACCTGTACCCACCTCGCCGGACGGCTGATTTCGGAGCTGCTGCGCGGGGACGCCGAACGTTTCGACGCCTTCGCCAGGCTGCCGCACTATCCCTTCCCCGGCGGGCGCAGCCTGCGTATTCCGTTTACCGCCATGGGCGCGGCTTACTACAGCCTGCGCGATCGGCTCGGCGTGTAATCCCCTCGGCCGACGGCGCCGGCCGTCGGCTATTTTTTCTCGCCGTTGCGCGGCGGAAATCGCTGCTGGAAGTAGTGGCGCAAAAACTCCACGGTGGTACGAATTTTGGCCGAGGTCGCCAGCCGCGACACGTATACCGCCCAGATATTGGCGGGCTGATAGTACTCCGGCAGCAGCTGCACCAGATTGCCGCTGGCGATATTTTCCCTGACGTCCCACCACGAGCGCAGCGCAATCCCCTGCCCCTCCAGGCACCACTGATGGACGATTTCACCGTGGTTAGACGACAGCGGTCCGGTCACCTTGATGGCGTGCTCCCCCTCTTTATCATCGCGCAGCTGCCAGACGCCAAAGGGCCGGTCGCGCTCTTTGATCACCAGACAGGGCAGCGCGGCGAGATCGCTGAGCTGTTTCGGTCGGGGATAGCGGGCGACAAACGCCGGCGAGGCGCAGAGGATGCGGTGATTGCTGGCAAGCTGGCGGGCTATCAGATTGGGCGCGATATCGTCGCCGACGCGAATATCCAGATCGACCCCTTCATTGGCCAAATCCACCAGCCGGTCGGCGACGTCAAAACGGATCTCCAGCTGCGGGTAGCGACGGGCCAGCCCGGAGAGCGCCGGCGCGACTACCCGCCGGCCAAAGCCAAAGCTGCTGATAATCCGCAGCGTCCCCTGCGGCACCTGCCGCACATCGGAGAGCTCATCCATCATCTGGTCGACATCCTGCAAAATGCGTAGTCCCCATTCGTAGATGCGCTCGCCCTCTTCGGTGATAGCCACGCGCCGGGTGGTACGGTGCAGCAGCTGGACGTTGAGCGTTTGCTCCAGCAGCGACACGCGCTTGCTGACGAAAGCCGGCGAGACGCCGAGCTCTTCCGCGGCGGCGGCAAAACCGGCGCGGCGGGCAACCAGCATAAAGACGCGTAAATCGTTCAGCAGCGGCAGATTATTCATGATTCGTGTTTTATGTTTCACCAGTTAACGGGATTAATTATGAATCAGTCAATTATAGGATAGCAGTGAAGTCAATTTTCCTTACCTCAAACTGAGAATAGCGATGAATAAAACCTTACGTATTGCCGCCATCCCCGGTGATGGCATCGGTAAAGAAGTGCTGCCGGAAGGCGTCCGCGTGCTGCAGGCCGCCGCCGAACGCTGGGGGCTGGCGTTAAGCTTCGAGCACTTTGAATGGGCCAGCTGCGACTATTACGCGCAGCACGGCGCCATGATGCCCGACGACTGGCGCGCGCAGCTGCAAACGTTTGATGCGATCTACTTCGGCGCGGTCGGCTGGCCAGATATCGTGCCGGACCACATTTCCCTGTGGGGCTCGCTGCTGAAGTTCCGCCGCGAGTTCGACCAGTACGTCAACCTGCGTCCGGTGCGCCTGTTCCCCGGCGTCCCCTGCCCGCTGGCGGGTAAACAGCCCGGCGATATCGATTTCTACGTGGTGCGTGAAAACACCGAAGGGGAATATTCCGCCCTCGGCGGCCATGTGAATCCGGGGACTGAACATGAAGTGGTGATTCAGGAGTCGGTATTTACCCGTCGCGGCGTTGACCGGATCCTGCGCTACGCCTTCGAGCTGGCGCAGAGCCGCCCGCGCAAAACCCTGACCTCGGCGACCAAATCCAACGGTCTGGCCATCAGCATGCCCTTCTGGGACCAGCGCGTCGAAGCGATGGCGCAGCACTACCCGGAGGTGAAATGGGATAAGCAGCACATTGATATTCTGTGCGCCCGATTCGTGCTGCAGCCGGAGCGTTTTGACGTGGTGGTCGGCTCCAATCTGTTCGGCGATATCCTCTCCGATCTCGGCCCGGCCTGTACCGGCACCATCGGCATTGCCCCGTCGGCAAACCTCAATCCGGATCGCACCTTTCCGTCGCTGTTTGAAGCGGTACACGGTTCGGCGCCGGATATTTACGGCAAAAATATCGCCAACCCGATTGCCACCATCTGGGCTGGCGCGATGATGCTCGACTTCCTCGGCAACGGGGACGCGCGCTACCAGGCCGCCCACGACGGCATTCTGGCGGCGATTGAGCAGACCATCGCCAGCGGACCGAAGACGCCGGATATGCAAGGCAGCGCCTCCACCCAGCAGGTGGGCGAAGCGATTTGTCGGGCGATTGTTGAACAAAAGTAGCCCGGACAGGCGCGTAAGCGCCGCCTCCGGGAAAGTGTGCAAGGGTTCCGTTCACTATTATCCCGCAGAAAATGTCTCACCGTGGTAGGTGAACGGGTAAAGGGGGAGAAAACCGTCTCCCCCTTTACAATCCCCGCGGTCCCGCAAAGAAATCGGTGCTGCGCACTGCGCTCACCTCCCGGACCTCAGCCTGCGGTCGGCTCAACTCGACATCGCTGTCTCGATTCGCCTCTGTCCGCCATCCCTGGCGGCCAGCCCTTGTCTTCGGACCTCCGGTTCGCCGATTTCAGCGGGCACCAGGGCATCGCTGCATAACACGTTGTTTCAGAGGCATATCGTAGCTGCAAGAACATCGTCCCGGAGGCGGCGCTTACGCGCCTGTCCGGGCTACCCAATCTGCCTCCCTCAGGCACCGGGCCCGGAAATCCCGGGTCGCGGCGTAAACGCCTTACCCGGGCTACTGCCCCACAGACGGCTGGAAACCCGTAGCCCCGGTAAGCGCAGCGCCACCGGGGAGATTCTCCGGACCGAATTACAGCTCCAGCTCGCGCTGCAGCAGCGCCGCAATCGCCTCGCTGCTCTGCGCCGTCACCAGCGATTGCCGGAACTCCGCATGCATAATGCGCCGCGCCAGCCGCGAGAAAATACGCATATGCTGATCCCCCGCCGAATGCTTATTGAGCGTCAGCATAATCACAAACTGCGCCTCGTCGTCGCCCCACGCCACCGGCTGCGCCAGACGGGCGACGCTGATGGTCGACTGCTCAATATGCTCCGATTTACTGTGCGGAATGGCGAAGCTAAACCCTAACCCGGTGGAGAACACCGCTTCGCGGGCCCACAGATCCGCTTCCAGCTTACGCGGATAGCGGCAGCGCCCGGCCAGCAGCAGATTGTCGGTCATGCCCTTAATCACCTCCTCTTTACTGCGCCAGTCGCTGTTCAGCGTAATGCACTGAGGGGTAATCAGCGGCGCATCCTGCTGGGTCATACGGAACTGGGCCAGCAGGTGCTCGACCTCCAGCGAAGTACGACACTGCATCGCCTGATTCAGCAGCTGACGGCAGGCGCGGCTGTCCAGCTGCGCCAGACGCGCCTTGGTCGCCGGGATCGACGGCGCGCTCATGCTCAGCTCATCCAGCCCCAGCCCCACCAGCAGCGGCAGCACGGAACCTTTGGCCCCCAGCTCGCCGCACAGGCCGATCCATTTACCCTGGCGATGCACCGCCTGAACCGCGTAATCCAGCGCGCGTAAAAAGGCCGGATTGAGGCTGTTGTAGTGGCGCGTCACCCTGGCGTTATCGCGATCCACCGCCAGCAGATACTGGGTCAGGTCGTTGCTGCCGATACTAAAGAAATCAATCTCTTCGCAGCACTGGTCGATGATAAACATCACCGACGGCACCTCGAGCATAATGCCCAGCGGGATCTTTTCATCAAACGGAATCTGTTCGCTGCGCAGCGACTGTTTGGCATCCGCCAGCTGCTCTTTCACCCACAGAATCTCCTCCATCGAGGAGATCATCGGGATCATGATTTTCAGCGCGCCGTGCGCGGAAGCGCGCAGAATCGCCCGCAGCTGAGTGCGGAACAGCGCCTGATACTCCTCATAAATACGCACCGCCCGGTAGCCGAGGAACGGGTTGTTCTCCGCCGGAATGTTGAGGTAGGCCACCGGCTTGTCGCCGCCGATATCCATGGTGCGGATGATAATGCTGCGCCCGTTGGCCGGCTCCAGCGCCTGGCAAAATAGGTTATACAGCTCGTTTTCCGACGGCGCGCTGGACCTGTCCATATAGAGCATTTCGGTGCGGAACAAGCCTACCGACTGCGCGCCGTTGTTGAAGGCCGCCGTCGCCTCTACCGAATGGGCGATGTTGGCCGCCACCTCCAGGCGAATACCGTCTTCCGTACGCCCCGCTTTATCCAGCCAGGCCTGCTGCTGGCGGCGGATCTGCGCCTGCACCCAGGCCTCCTGTTGATAGTAGCGCGCCACCGCTTCATCGGGATTCACCACCACCAGCCCGGCGTTACCGTCAATCTGCACTCGCCGATCGACCCACGGCAGCAGCGCCTCCATATCGACGCCCACCAGAGTGGGAATATTGAACGAACGCGCGAGGATCACCGTATGTGAAGTGGTGCCGCCGCTGCGCAACAGCAGACCTTTAAGCAGGGTTTTATCCAGTTCAAGAAACTGACTGGGGGTGAGTTCATCGGCGAGGCAGATGGCCTCTTCCGTCAGCTTACCCGGTGCCGGAAAACGATCCTCACCGTAGATGTGCTGCAGAAGCTGGAAGCAGACATCGCGCACGTCCAGCACCCGCTCCTGCAAATAACTATTGCCGGAAGCGCTGAACTGGGCGCAAAAATGTTCGCCGGTCGCGACCACCGCCTCAGCGCAGCTCAGGCCGCTCAGCAGCCCGCCCAGCAGATGCTGGCGCAGCGAGGCGTCGGTGGCCAGAGAGCGATGCGCCTCAAGGATCGCGCTGGCGGTACCGTCGTTATCCAGCAGGCGGAACTCAATATTTTTCACCAGCAGGGTCAGGCCCTTGTCCAGCGCCGCCTGTTCCTGTTCAATTGCGCCCGCTGCAGGCAGCGCGCCTGAATCGCGCAGGTCGAGGGACTTAAGATGGGTGAGCCTGCCGCCCGCGCTGCCGGCGCAGACCGGCTGGGCGTGAAACAGCGTGGGATTGAGGCGCGAGAGGGATTCAGGAACCGGCTGAACGTCCATGGATTCCGCCGTCGGCAGCGGCGCATCGCAGTGCGGGAACTCCTCGCTGATGAATGCCGACAGCGCGTCAAACGCCTGCTGTTCATCTTCGCCGCTGACGACCAGCTGGCAGCGGTCCCCCTTCAAGGTATTGGTGCCGATAATCGCCAGCGCGCTTTTCGCGTTTCCGCGTCCTTCCGTGCGGGTATTTAACCATTCGACCGAAGACGAAAAAGTATTGCACAGGGTTTCTACCAGGCTTGCCGGACGCGCATGCACGCCGTTGGGCAAATCACATATGAATTCAATTACCAGAGCCATCGCCTTCCTCCTGAATAATGCGTATTTAGCCAAAAGGTAAAGAAAGAACCGGCCCGCCACTACACGATAAAAGTGGCAATTACTGGATAATTGTATGCCCGACTCTTTTTTATGCTCGCGGTCACAAATCGCCTGACTAACGGCGCCAAAAACCCACCAGCGCTAAGATTTGAGGTGGATCGCAATTTTCCTCTGGCCTTACAAATATCCAGTAAATGCACTTTTTCTCTACTATTTTATGCGCCGCCCTTTTTCTAAGGTTGAAGCATCAACTCAGTCACGGGCCACGCAGCGCTCAGGAGAATAACAATGAATGAACTGGTGCAAATATTAAAAAATACCCGCCAGCACCTCATGACCGGGGTTTCACATATGATCCCGTTTGTCGTGTCCGGTGGGATCTTGCTGGCAGTCTCCGTCATGTTGTACGGCAAGGGCGCGGTGCCCGATGCCGCCACCGACCCTAACCTGAAAAAACTGTTTGATATCGGCGTGGCCGGCCTGACGCTTATGGTGCCGTTTCTGGCGGCCTATATCGGCTACTCCATCTCCGACCGCGCGGCGCTGGCTCCCTGCGCCATCGGCGCCTGGGTCGGCAACAGCTTCGGCGCCGGTTTCTTCGGCGCGCTGATTGCCGGGATCATTGGCGGGCTGGTGGTCTACTACCTGAAGAAAATCCCGGTGCACAAGGTGCTGCGCTCGGTGATGCCCATCTTCGTTATCCCGATTATCGGCACCTTTATTACCGCCGGGATCATGATGTGGGGCCTCGGCGAGCCGATTGGCGCGCTCACCGCCAGCCTGACCGGCTGGCTGCAGGGCATGCGCGAAGGCAGCATCGTGATTCTCGCCATCATCATGGGCCTGATGCTGGCCTTCGACATGGGCGGTCCGGTGAATAAGGTCGCCTACGCCTTCATGCTGATTTGCGTTTCCCAGGGCGTTTACAGCGTGGTGGCCATCGCCGCCGTCGGTATCGCCGTGCCGCCGCTGGGCATGGGCCTGGCAACGCTGATTGGACGTAAATACTTCTCCGCGGAAGAGCGCGAAACCGGTAAGGCCGCGCTGGTGATGGGCTGCGTTGGCGTGACCGAAGGCGCGATCCCCTTCGCCGCCGCCGACCCGCTGCGCGTTATCCCGGCCAATATGATCGGCGCCGCCGCCGGCTGCGTTACCGCCGCGCTGCTCGGCGCCCAGTGCTATGCCGGCTGGGGCGGGCTTATCGTTCTGCCGGTCGTTGAGGGTAAAGGCGGATTTATTGCCGGCCTCGCGGTTGGCGCCATCGTCAGCGCCGCCTGCGTCATCCTGCTTAAGGCCCTGGCGAAAAAGAAAACGTCTGACGCCAAAGCCGATGACGAGATGGATCTTGATTTCGAAATTAACTGAGACACGGGAAGGAATATTATATGACCAAAATTATCGCCGTTACCGCTTGCCCGTCTGGCGTCGCCCACACCTATATGGCCGCCGAATCGCTGGAGAGCGCCGCTAAGGCCAAAGGCTGGCAGGTCAAAGTCGAGACCCAGGGCTCCATCGGCATTGAGAACGAGCTGACCGCAGAAGACGTCGCCAGCGCCGATATGGTGATTCTGACCAAAGATATCGGCATCAAGTTTGAAGAGCGTTTTGCCGGTAAAACCATCGTGCGCGTCAACATCAGCGACGCCGTGAAGCGCGCCGAAGCCATTATGAACAAAATCGACAGCCACCTTTCGCAGAATGCCTGACTGAATGCCCGGGGCGCGGCCTGCGCCCCGCAAAATAACATGGAGTTTGTCATGACTAATCGCACTCAACGCTTAAAAGATCGTCTGTTCGCCAACCCGCGCGAAATCTCCCTCGAGCGAGCGCTGCTCTACACCGCCAGCCATAAACAGACCGAGGGGGAGCCGGTAATGATCCGCCGGGCGAAAGCGACCGCATGGGTCCTCGATCATGTGCAGATTTCGATTCGTGATGATGAACTGATTGCCGGCAACCGTACGATCAAGCCGCGCGCCGGGATCATGTCGCCGGAAATGGATCCCTACTGGCTGCTCAAGGAGCTGGACCAGTTCCCGACCCGTCCGCAGGACCGCTTCAACATCAGCGAAGAAGATAAGCGCATCTACCGCGAAGTGCTGTTCCCCTACTGGGAAAATCGTTCGATGAAGGATTTCATCAACGCCCAGATGACCGATGAAGTGAAGGCCGCCGTTAGCACGCAGATTTTTAGCGTCAACCAGACCGATAAAGGCCAGGGACATATCATCATCGACTACCCTCGCCTGCTGGAAAACGGCCTCGCCGCGCTGGTGGCGGAGATGAAAGCGGTGAGTCAGCGGCACCCGCAGAACAATTTTTATCAGGCGGTGCTGATCCTGCTGGAAGCCTCCCAGCGCCATATTCTGCGCTATGCGGCGCTTGCCGATGACATGGCCGCCGTCTGCGGCGACGGGCAGCGGCGCAAAGAGCTGGAGACCATCGCGGACATCTCCCGCCATAACGCGGTGCACCGCCCGGAAGATTTCTGGCAGGCCTGCCAGCTCTTCTGGTATATGAACATCATTTTGCAGTATGAATCCAACGCCAGCTCCATCTCGCTGGGTCGCTTTGACCAGTACATGCTGCCGTACTATCAGGCTTCGCTGAATCGCGGCCAGGATCCGCAGTTTCTTCAGGAGCTGCTGGAGTCGCTGTGGGTGAAGTGCAACGATATTGTCCTGCTGCGCTCCACCAGCAGCGCGCGCTACTTCGCGGGCTTCCCAACCGGCTATACCGCCCTGCTCGGCGGCCTGACCGAGACCGGACGCAGCGCGGTCAATATCCTGTCGTTTTTATCCCTCGACGCCTACCAGAACGTTCGCCTGCCGCAGCCGAACCTCGGCGTGCGGGTCAACGAGCTGGTCGATCGCCCTTTCCTGCGCAAAACCGCCGAGACCATTCGCCTCGGCACCGGCATTCCGCAAATCTTCAATGATGAAGTGGTGATCCCGGCGTTTCTCAACCGCGGCGTCTCGCTGGATGACGCGCGGGATTACTCGGTGGTTGGCTGCGTTGAGCTGTCGATCCCGGGGCGCACCTACGGCCTGCACGATATCGCCATGTTCAACCTGCTGAAGGTGATGGAAATCGTGATGCTGGAAAACGAAAGCAACCCTGACATCACCTGGGATGGGCTGATCAACCAGATCCGCGACAAGATTCGCTATTACATTAAGCTGATGGTCGAAGGCAGCAATATTTGCGATATCGGCCACCGCGACTGGGCGCCGGTTCCCCTGCTCTCTTCCTTTATTGAGGACTGCGTGCAGCACGGCCAGGATATCACCGAAGGCGGCGCGCGCTATAACTTCTCCGGGGTCCAGGGCATCGGCATCGCTAACCTCAGCGACTCGCTGCACGCGCTTAAAGGGATGGTGTTTGAGCAAAAACGGCTCAGCTTCGCTGAACTGATCGCGGTGCTGAAAGCCAACTTCCAGACGCCGGAAGGGGAAAAAATCCGCGCGCGCCTGATCAACCGCTTCGAGAAATACGGCAACGATATTGACGAAGTGGACAACATCAGCGCCGATCTGCTGCGCTTCTACTGCAAAGAGGTAGAGCAGTACCGCAACCCGCGCGGCGGTCGCTTTACGCCGGGCTCCTATACCGTCTCTGCCCACGTGCCGCTCGGCTCGGTAGTCGGCGCCACTCCGGACGGACGCCTGGCCGGAGAGCAGCTGGCGGACGGCGGGCTGTCGCCGATGCTCGGCCAGGACGTGCAGGGGCCGACCGCGGTGCTCAAGTCGGTCAGCAAGCTGGATAACTTTCTGCTCTCCAACGGTACGCTGCTGAACGTCAAATTCACCCCGGCGACCCTTGCCGGCGACGGCGGCCTCAATAAGCTGGCCGACTTCCTGCAGGCATTCACCAGGCTGAAGCTGCAGCATATTCAGTTCAACGTGGTCAACGCCGATACGCTGCGCGAAGCCCAGCAGCGGCCGCAGGATTTTGCCGGCCTGGTGGTGCGCGTTGCGGGCTACAGCGCCTTTTTCGTCGAGCTGTCGCAGGAGATTCAGGATGACATTATCCGCCGCACCGCGCATCAGCTGTGAGGTCCTGGAAACGCGCGCCGATAAGGCGCGCATTTTTAATATCCAGCGCTACTCTTTGAATGATGGTCAGGGGATCAGCACCGTCGTGTTTTTTAAAGGCTGCCCGCATACCTGTCCCTGGTGCGCCAATCCGGAGTCGATCTCGCCGCAAATTCAGACCGTACGCCGGGAGAGCAAGTGCCTGCGCTGCTCCCGCTGCCAGCAGGACGTGGTCGAGTGCCCTTCCGGCGCGTGGCAGCAGATTGGCCGCGACGTCACCCTCGATAATCTGCTTAAAGAGGTGCTGAAGGATGAGGTCTTCTTCCGCGCCTCCGGCGGCGGCGTGACCCTGTCGGGCGGCGAAGTCCTGATGCAGGCCGAATTCGCCGCGCGCCTGCTGCGCCGCCTGCGCGAATGGGGGATCAGAACGGCGATTGAAACGGCGGGCGATACCGCCTACCGCCGCTTTTTTCCGCTGGCGCAGGCCTGCGATGAAGTGCTGTTCGATCTGAAAATCATGGATGAAACGCTGGCCCGCGAGCAGCTGCGGATGAATATGCCGCGGGTGCTGGATAACTTTACCCGTCTGGTGGAAGCGCATATTCACGTGATCCCCCGGGTGCCGCTGATTCCGGGATTCACGCTTGATGAAGCGAATTTCCGCCGGATTCTGGCGTTTTTGGCCCCCTTTAAGCTGCCGGAAATTCATCTTCTGCCGTTCCATCAGTACGGCGAACCCAAATATCACTTACTGGGAAAAAAATGGTCGATGTCGATGATTAAAGCCCCTGCAGAATCTGAGATTCAGCCATTCAGGACGCTGGCCGAACGGGCCGGTTTTAGCGTGACCGTCGGCGGATAACGCCAGGAGGATGCTATGGATTTCACTATCGTTGCCGTCACGGCCTGCGTCAGCGGCGTCGCTCACACCTATATGGCTGCCGAGCGGCTGGAAAAAGTCGGCCACCAGGAGAAATGGAATATCAAAATTGAAACCCAGGGCGCGCTGGGGGTTGAGAACAAAATCATGGCCGACGATATCGCCCATGCCGATGTCGTTCTGCTGGTGACGGATATTGAAATTGACGATGCCGGACGCTTTAGCGGCATCCGCACCATTAAGACCAGCATCAAAACCTTTCTGCTGCAGCCGCAGCAGATTGTCGACGCGGTGAAATGCATTATGAAAAAGCCGGTGGTTTATCTTGAGATCCCGTGAGTACACCGGTGATTTTGTCGCCCGGGCAAGGCGCTTGCGCCGCGGCCCGGGAAAATAGCACTTCGCCCGCTCAGACTTCCCCCGGTCGCGCTGCGCTTACCGGGGCTACAGGTTCACC
>NZ_JBEAFH010000064.1:0-51448 GCF_040061575.1 Klebsiella sp. CB_Kp196 | reverse complement strand
AACACCATATTTGTTATCAACAAATCTAAGGTTTGTTATTTATGCAAATGATAACGCGAAAGAAGCCGGCCTTTACCGAGCTGTATCAGACCGGAGTTCTGACCCGTATTGTTGCAGTCAGAAACGCAGATAGCGGAGGCTGGCGACTGTTTGGCCTGTGGAGAGATAAGCAAATCGGGGTATACGTAGAGGCTGCGCGCGGAGGTGTCCGGGAATGGTCAGGGCTGAATTACCTGGCTAACTTCTGCGGCAGCTGCGGAATCAGTTTGTGGGAGGTTCACTGCAAGGTCGAGCCCAAGTTACTTCAGTGATTATTAGTCCATCACCTTAAGCCCGCTTTTGCGGGTTTTCTTTTTCTTGCCTGGAAAATAGTGGGTTGCACACTACACAAAATGTGCATTCTTTGTCGCGCTAGTGTTTTCTGCTACTTCATTTTACATGCAGTTAATTAAATTCTGAAATTGGCTTAATTCTTCTATCTGAGTGAAATAGGGGGTTGCACCAGAGAAAAAATGTGAATGACTTTTTTATATTTAGTGGTTTTCCATAATGCATTGAATTTATTGCTCTTTGTATTTTCATTGTCATTCTATTTTGTCTGTAAAAATAGGGTCTTGATGGACGATCTAAATATGTCATTGTATTCCAGAGCGTCGCGAGTTCATTTTTAGCCATCCCTGTACAGGAAAAGAAAAATCTACGATTTATGAAATATTCACAAGGTGCGGACTGATGAATAAGAAAGAAATGAATGAAGCAATGGACGTTTTGGGTACGTATGTTGTCAACCACCTTTCTGGTGGAGTTTATGTTGTAACCCCGCTTAATGAAGGAGAGATTGTAATCACAAAGGAATCTCACGAGGAGTGTAAAGTATTCTTCCGGAAGAAGAAAAAGTGATTTATACTAATCACCTCGGCTGAACACCGAACCTATCGCGCCATCACCGGAGTAAAGTGATGACGCAAAAACGCATCAACGCCATTTTACGCCGTGCCTCAGTGCGCGGTGTTTCCGTTTGTCTGTCGCATCCAGGTGGTGCGGTATGAGCAAATCAAAAACCAAAGCTGAAAAGCTGCATATTAGCCGCGTAGCCGCTCTGGGCTGCATAGTTTGCCGCAACCTTGAATACGGTGAATCACCCGCTGAAATCCATCACTGCAGTTCTGGTACTGGCTTGTCTGTCCGCGCTGATAATTTCCACGTAATCCCTCTTTGCCACGCACATCACCGCACCGGCGGCCACGGTGTTGCTATTCACGCTGGGCGTAAGTCATGGGAGGAAAAATTTGGTACTGAAGCTGAGTTACTGAGCCAGGTTCTCCAGGAGTTAGGGGAGACCACAGCATGACTAATCCTTACGGCGAATCTCTCACAGCCCTTCGCAACGCACCATCACATTATTTAAAAGAGGTTGGCGACCAGTGGCGAACGCCGGATCCGCTTTTCTGGGGTATCAACGCAATGTTTGGTCCGTTGATGCTGGACCTGTTTGCTGATGACAGCAATGCAAAATGTCCTGTCTGGTACACCGTAGAAGATAACGCGCTGACACAGGACTGGTCGGAAATGCTTTCCTCAATAGGTGGTGCTGCATTTGGCAACCCGCCATACAGCCGCTCTCAATATCATGAGAAGCAAGCTATCACAGGCATGACTCACATCATGCTCTACGCAGCTGCGCAACGAGATAAGGGCGGTCGCTATGTGTTCCTTGTGAAATCTGCAACGAGCGAAACATGGTGGCCGGAAGATGCGGATCATGTCTGCTTTATCCGCGGGCGAATTGGTTTCGATCTGCCTGTCTGGTTTAACCCTGCCAACGACAAACAAAGGCCAACCAGCGCGTTTTTTGCGGGTGCCATTGCTGTGTTTGATAAGACCTGGCGAGGAGAGAAATTCAGTTATATCAACCGCACCGAACTGGAGGCAAAAGGCCACGCATTTTTGGCGCTGGCGCAGTTTGCCATTGATAAAAAGGTGACCGCATGAGCCGTGACGCAATCGAGCGGATCCGCTACCGCTGGATGAAGCTTCGCCTTTGCCGTCATCGCGGCACTGTATTAGTTGACTACCGCATCCTCAAAAACTTTATACGCATCTGTCAGATCCGGGGAGAGACAGCATGACTCCAATGCAACGCCGTAGACATAATGCGGCCCTTAATGAGGTTGCCCTGGCTACGCATAAGCGCTATCTGGGGCGAGCAAAACTCTTGACCGGCATCCAGTCAGGCTGGATTAAATCATTGCTTACCGTATGGGGCGATACCATGCGCGGTGAAGCCGCGCCACGATTGCCAAGAAGCCATGAATGCTGGCGAGTTATTAGAGGAGATCGCTGGTCTGATAAATCTCTTGAGCGCTTTACTGCGGCAATTAAGCAGGCGAGGGAGGAGGGTTATCGCGGTCAGCATGCGTTAAATAGAGCACACGCAATTTTATGGCCGAAAACCACTACCAGCATAATAGATACCGCTATAAGAGATGATGATGCGGATTTCGTTGAGGAATGTGTGTTAAAGGCATTCGACACAACGGATCCGGTTTATATCGTAGGGGTGAGCTTTTACACCACTCGTAAAAAAGTCGCGGATATTGCCCGCGAGCTGGAACGAGCTGCTCCATGGCTTACGTTCAAGATGGCAAAGGATCGGGTTAACTGGTGCTTACAGGTATTTCAGGCGAAAACTTTCCTGTCTGCAAGGCAAAGCCTGAAAGCTGAATCTGAATGATTTTTAGCAATTAGTGCTTATTTTGTTATTGGTAGTTGATTTCAGGTCTAAAAATTAGATAATCCGTTCATGCTTGGCAGAGCTGCGCCACTCGGCAGCGACAAAAAGCGACAATTTGAACATAACGAGAACCCCGCCAATGCGGGGTTTTTGCTTTCCGGCGATCCGACAGGGGTATTCGCGAGATGCATTGCATCAGTACCCCTGTCACATCGTCGTAGAGCATTGAAACGAGTTTCATCAGATGTTAAATTTTTGGTGTGGTGAATCCCCCTATGCGGAGGGGCATTGCCAGTCTGATATGTTTTTTTGCGCATTGCGAGTCGTCTGTGGACTGGCGGCGACTTACCGGGAGGCACCCGGCACCACACCTAATAAAAAATGATGATAGCTGTAAGGCCCACTTCGGTGGGCTTTTTCTTTGGGCAAAAAAAAGCCCGCATGGTTTCATGCAGGCAAGGCAGTTACATTTAGATTTTGTCCCGGTATATGTTTTTTTGTCCGGAAGTCGAAAGATACTGTCTCGAATACATTTTGTAAATAACGGATTCAAATCACAAGGCCATGCATTTGCATGGCTTTTTTATTATCAGGTCCCGCAGGAATCATCATCGACACGCTTCGTTGTTAAATCCAGCCTGACGGGCCTGACCCTTTTCAAACACAGCTTCCCGATCTTTCATCGGAGGCGGTAACTATGGCTAAACGTATGCAAGACAAAGAGAGCATTGCCGGGATGTCCTGGCTGGTTCTGCTGATCATTGCTTGCTGGGGTGGACTTGTCCGCTACCTGATAGATGTGAAGCAGAGCAAGGCAACATGGAGCTTGATCAATGCTCTTGCCCAAATGGTGGTTTCAGGGTTTACCGGCGTTATTGCTGGCCTGGTGAGCATTGAAAGCGGACTGAGCATTTACATGATACTGGCCACTTCCGGAATTAGCGGGGCAATGGGTTCTGTTGCTTTGACCTATTTCTGGGAGCGCATTACCGGAGTCAAGGCGCCATGACAGCAGATCAGATTATCGAGGGCATCCTCGGTAAAGAAGGGGGTTACGTAAATAACCCGAATGATAAAGGCGGCCCAACGCGCTGGGGTATCACGCAGACTACCGCCCGCGCATATGGCTATAGCGGCGATATGAAGGCGTTACCACGGGATACAGCCAAAGCAATTTATCTGTCGCAATACTGGACTGAACCGAAGTTCGACCGCATTGCCGAGTTGTCGCCAGTAATTGCACAGGAATTGTGTGATACCGGCGTGAACATGGGGCCATCTGTAGCGAGTAAGTTTTTCCAGCGTTGGCTCACTGCTCTGAATATGCGTGGGAAGCTTTATCCCGACCTTATCCCGGATGGTGCGATTGGACCGCGAACTATCACCGCTCTAAAGGGGTATCTTTCTGTCCGCGGGAAAGAAGGCGAGCAGGTGCTGCTGAGAGCGCTTAACTGCAGCCAGGGCGCCAGATACCTCGAACTGGCGGAGGGCCGCGAAGCCAACGAAGATTTTCTCTACGGCTGGGTTAAGGAGCGTGTCCTGTGAAGATGATTATTTTCGCTTTGCTCGTGCTGGTGGCTGTGCTCGTTCTGTTACTTCTGCGCAAATATACCCGGCTGGAGTTCGTAGGCCATGCCAGCCTGCTGCTGAAAACGTGGTCTGTAAAGCTGGGAGCTATCGGCGCGCTGGTTGGTGTATGGGCACAGTCGTTCCCGGATGCTGCGCTGCACGCCTGGGCGATGCTGCCACCGGATATCAAAAGTATCCTGCCGCCAAACATCGTTGCGTTGATTAGCCCTGCGCTGGTGGTGCTGGCCGTGCTATCGCAATACGTGCGACAGCCAGCATTGAAAGATAAGGCCGACAAACTGAAGGAGCCGCAGCAATGAGCTTTGAAATTATCGCGGGGGTGGTGGTTGTCATCCTGGGTGCTATCGCTGGCGCGTTCGGCATTGGTCATGCTCGCGGGACCAGTAAGGCGGAAGCTAAAGCCGAACAGCAGCGTACCGAAGAAAACGCCGCTGCTACTGTCGCCGCGGCAGAACGCCGTGCTGAAGTCACGAAAGGGGCCAGTGATGTACAGGAAGACGTTAAGCGTATGGGCGATGACTATGTTGATCGCGAGCTGCGCGAAAGATTTACCCGCCCCGGTAGTCGTTGATACGGCCTGCAGCTGGGTGCGGATCATCTACCTGACCGACCACGATATCGACGTGCTGGATATGCAGACCAAGCGTGACATTCTGGCGCACAACAAAGCAGTGCAGGCTAACTGCCCACAACCAACCGAAAAGGCTACGAAATGAGTGAAGCAAAACCGCAGGACGGCACCACCGTAAAGGGTTATCGGACCCTTACCGCTGACGATATCGCGCAAATGAATGAGCTGAAAGAAATTAGCCGTGATTTTTGCGAGAAGCTTGATATCGAACGTACTCACCTTTCTCTGGAGGTTGTAGAGGTCAACTCTCAGGAGGCTATCGAGCGTGCTGAAGCGCTGCGTTGTCTCGCCATTGCGCGCACCAAAATGCAGGAAGCCTGTATGTGGGCATGCCGCGCAGTTGCCCGGCCAGATGCTGACTGTTAACCCCACTAAGGGATAAACCAGCCTTCATCCCCACGTGAGGATATTACAGAAGCCACTGACTGAGTGGCTTCGATGGTTTCTCTCGCTGGAAGATGCGCAGGACAAACTCGACAACTGGCGCAGGGAATATAATCATGAGAGAACGCATTCATCATTAAATGACATGACTCCGGCTGAATTCATCCGAAGTCTCCGGAAAGACGAAGATCTCTGATTTAGCACTGCACTGAATTTGGGCCAGGGTCAAAAAACGGAACTCTCAAAAAGTGCGTGGAACTAAAACGGGTGCGCTTACAGAACAACAATGGGCCTCGCAATAACGGCGAAGGTTATCTACAAGCTCGGTGTAATAGCAGGGCTTTATCATAAGGTAGAATAAAATGGAAAAACAAGATCTTGGGTTTATCTCCGTGACCAATACCGTTGATGAAATTAGCCGTATGTTTGTAGAAGGAATAATCCCACCAGAGGGCTCTAAGCTAGAGGTGGTGTTGTTCAAGAAAAAACATATTGACGAAAAATGTTCAATCACGCTAAAGCTACAATCTATCCAACCTCAAAAAGTTGATTGAGGTGTTGTTTGGAAAAATGATGCATTTAACTTGACATACAATCGAATGATTCCACCATTAATACTGGAATCAACGATAAGTGGAGAGTGAGGATGTACCAAAATTTAGCTAATGCAACATTTCAGGTAATTGCGGGAGATTCTTGCGGAAGTGGCTTCAGTTTCATGCGAGAAGACTTGGTTGTAACCAATTTTCATGTTGTGGCCACCTGTTGTGACTTACAGGAAATGCGACAAATTAATCCCGTTATTCTTCAAACTGAAGCGAATGAGCATATCGGTGCTCAAATATTGCATATTGATGGTGACAACGACTTTGCGATTATGCGATTGCAATCCCCTCTTCCTGGCGGGAGAACTGTTCTTCAGCCATCTGCTGGGTTTACTCCAACTCGAGGCAAAAAGTTAATCTTTGCTGGGTATCCGCACGGGATGCCGCAATTGTTAACCCATGAGGGAATAATTTCAGCCCCTCTTGAGAAGGGGATGTTTTCTATTGATGGGATGGTTAACGGTGGAAACTCTGGTGGCCCAGTAGTTGATGCAAGCACTGGTGACGCCATAGGTATGGTAACTCAGCGCCGTTTTATGTTGGGTGGAGATGCTGAGAAGTTAAGTAGGGAGGCCATTCAGCTAAGGAATTATTTAGCCCAAGCTTCACAGGGTATGAGCGTTGGAATTATGGGGATAGATTTTGGGCAGTTAGCTGATATGTTTGGTCGTTCTTTGCAGGTAGTTACCAAGATGCTTGAAATGAATGCCAACCCTGGTATTGGCGTAGGCTTCTCGTTAACGCCTATCATCAATGCGATTAGTAAATTTCCTGAAGATTAATATTTATACTATCGCATCACAAAGGCCACCTGCGGGTGGCTTTTTTAGTCGCATTACAACAGGCATTCATTGAGTGCCTGTGATAATGCTCATCTCATAAGGACGTAATCATGCCCGATTGAATGTTGAGTTAGCTGAAGGTAAAAAATCATTCTTGGTTTCCGATCCAAATGATAACAATGTATTCTTTGAAGTTTGTCGTGGTATCAAGGAGTTAGTAGTTTCAGGTGTTACTGACTCTCGCTTAGATTGATGTAATTCTTATGACTTTTTCGAAATGAAGCCACCGGCATTTGCTGGTGGCTTTTTATTGGAGTGAATATGGCTTCCAGTTCACCCTGGCATCATCTCTATAACACCAAACGTTGGTACCGGTTGCGTTATCACCAGCTTCAGAAGCAGCCACTCTGCGAGTTTCACCTCAGACGAAATCAGGTGATATCCGCAACCGTTGTTGACCACATCAAACCTCACAAGGGCGATGAAACCCTTTTCCACAACCCGGACAATCTTCAGTCGCTATGCAAGCGCTGCCACGACTCGGTTAAGCAACGCATGGAGAAGGGCGGAACGGTTACCGAGTTCGACAATGAAGGCAGGGTAATCTGGTAACAGGAGCGCGCAATGCAAGACCTGAAGATTGAATACCGGGATGGCAAGCTGGTGGAACTGAGCATTGATGGTGTGAGCTTTCTTTCTGCATCCGCCATCTCCTTCAGTCATACAGCAAACGAGACGCTACCAACGATCATCCTGACAATGTCTGTCGGTGTCGGTGAGCGACTGGAGCCCCCCAGCCCTCCCCGTGAACACCTGCGGATCATCGAGAAATGATAGCTTTTCTCATTATCAGCCCGACAGGGTGGGGGGAGGGGTAAAACTCTGGCGGCAATCGTAAAAAGACCGCGCCCCCAGTTATCTTTTCAAAAACGTCCAGAAAAAAAGGAAAAAAGCGATGGCACAGCGAGGCAGAAAATCTCTTGCCGCGACGACGGCTGTGTCGCTTCCGGCTCTGGCTGAAAGCAGGCTGCAGCCCTCGTTACACCTTAGCGATCCAGAGATAAACGTCTGGATCAGACTGGTTAACGATAACCCGGCCAGCTCATTTACTGAAACACATCGCGACATGATGGAAATGTACTGTCGGCATGTGGTGCAGGCGAGACTGTTAACCACTCAGATCGAGGAGTTTGAGCTGGAGTGGCTGGCTCGGGATGATGGGCTGAAGCGCTACGATAAATTGCTCACGATGCGCGAGCGTGAAGTGCGTTCTGCGTCTTCACTGGCAACGCGACTGCGTATCACCCGGCAGGCGACTGCTGATCCTAAAACAGTAGGACGCGCCAACAAAAATCTGCCGCGGGAGAAAAAACCCTGGGAAATTGAATAAGGCTCTTCGATGGCTAAAAAAACTCTGACAAGAGCCGAGAGGAATATCCTCTGGTGCGAAAGAAATATTTATATTCCCGAAGGTAAGTTTGTCGGCCAGCCGCTGAAAATGGCTGAGTTCATGAAGGATGACTTCAGAGCCATTTTCGACAACAAGCATGGTACACGTCGCGCAATCATCAGTCGCGGGCGAAAAAACGCCAAAACGGTGGAAACCGCCATGCTGATGTTGCTCTACCTGGTAGGGCCCGAGGCTGCACCGAACTCGCAGCTGTATTCTGCGGCACGCTCACGCGACCAGGCGGCCATTCTGTTTAACCTGGCCTCGAAGATGTGCCGGATGAACCCGGTACTAATGCAGTACGTTGCGATCAAGGATTCAGCTAAAGAAATCCACTGCCCTGAGCTGGGTTCTTATTACCGCGCACTGAGTGCCGAAGCTACCACGGCCTATGGTTTCTCGCCGCGATTTGTTGCACACGACGAACTGGGCCAGGTTCGTGGGCCGCGAGACCCACTTTATGAAGCGCTGGAAACCGCCACCGCTGCACAGGATAACCCTATTTCGATAATCATCAGCACCCAGGCGCCCGATGCGAGCGACCTGCTTAGCCTGCTGATTGATGATGGCCTGACCGGAGCCGATCCCCGGACGGTGGTCCGGCTTCAGACCGCGCCGGAAGATATCGATCCTTTCTCTGTCGAGGCCATCAGGCTGGCAAACCCGGCCTTCGATGTGTTCATGAACCAGAAAGAAGTGCTGGATATGGCCGCCAGTGCGAAACGCCTGCCGTCTCGCCAGGCAGAGTTTGAGAACCTTGTGTTAAACCGCAGGGTTGAAGCGAAAAGCCCGTTCGTTAGCCAGAGTGTCTGGCATATGAACAAGGAGGAACCCGGCGAACTTGCGGGGGCTACCGTATGGGGCGGGCTCGATCTTTCCAGCGTGTCAGACCTGACCGCACTGGTGCTGAACACCACGCAGGGCGATGTGCACTGTAAATTCTGGCTACCGGAGGAAGGGCTGGCAGATAAGGCGCGTAACGATCGTGTGCCTTATGACATATGGGCGAAGCAGGGCTGGCTAAACACGACACCTGGTAAGGCTATCGAGTATGGATTTATCGCGAGGGAGCTGCGGCGCGTTTTTGAGCTCTGTAACGTCAGGGCGCTGGCGTTTGACCGCTATAACATGCGCTTCCTTCGCCCGCATCTCATCGATGCTGGTTTCACCGATGTGGAGCTCGAACGATTCGTAGAGTTCGGTCAGGGGTTTGTTTCCATGTCGCCTGCTCTCAGGGAGCTGGAAGCCAAACTGCTCGGTGCGCAGCTGAAGCACGGCAATCATCCGATCCTCGAAATGTGCGCCAAAAACGCCACGGTAATCACTGACCCTGCCGGTAACCGCAAGTTTGTGAAAGGTAAGTCGAGCGGACGTATCGACGGCATGGTAGCGCTGGCGATGTCTATTGGCGCGCAGACCAGTGACGAGGTAGAGGAGCAGGGTGACGTTAATGATTTCATTTACAACTTTTTGAGCGTGTAAAAATGGCAGATACCGATTACAGCATTGACCTGCGGACGCGATCGCCATTCTGGGCGCGCATGGCCTCTATCCTGATCGGCGGCCGCCTGGTGACACCCGATAAGGGCTCGCAAATGGCGGGTACGTCAGCGCACGGTGTGGTTGGTGATTCTGTTGTGACTGATGAGCGTAATATGCAAATCAGTACGGTATGGGCCTGCATCAGGTTAATCTCCACCGTAACAGCATCTTTACCACTCGATGTTTATCAGACCAAAAATGATCAGCGCACGAAAGTGGACAACAGTCACCCCCTTGCGAAACTGCTGAGATTCCGTCCCAACAACTTCATGACCGCTCTTGAGTTTCGCGAAGCAATGACTATGCAGCTATGTGCCTACGGCAACGCCTATGCACATGTTGAGCGAAACGGTGTTGGTGACGTGATTAGCATGGTTCCACTGATGAGCGCCAATATGGAAGTTCGGCTCAGCGATAACGGTAAAAATATTATCTACCGCTACCGACGGGACACTGAATACGCTGACTTTTCACAGAAAGAAATTTTTCATCTCAAAGGATTTGGCTTCAATGGTCTGACTGGTCTTTCGCCGCTGGCGTTCAGTGCGAAGTCTGCTGGTGTGGCCATAGCGATGGAAGATAACCAGCGTGAATTTTTCGCCAACGGTGCGAAGTCTCCGCAGATCCTGATGACTGACGGCAAGGTGCTGACGAAAGAGCAGCGCGGGCAGCTGGAGGAAAACTTTAAGGAGATCGCTGGTGGTCCGGTCAAAAAGCGGCTTTGGATCCTTGAGAGCGGCTTCACCACGCAACCTATCGGCGTTTCGCCTCAGGATTCAGAAATTCTGGCTGCGCGTAAATTTCAGGTCGCCGAACTGGCGCGATTTTACGGCGTGCCTCCACATCTGGTCGGCGACGTGGACAAAACCACCTCCTGGGGATCGGGGATTGAACAGCAAAACCTGGGCTTTCTCCAGTATACCCTCAAACCCTACCTTGATCGGTGGGAGTACAGCATTGAGCGCTGGCTGGTCAAAGAGTCAGAACAGGGCATCATTCACGCCGAGCATAACCTCGACGGGCTGTTGCGCGGTGATTCAACAAGCCGGGCATCATTTATGCAAATCATGGTCAATACCGGGATTCGGACCGTTAACGAGGTTCGAAGGCTCGATAACCTGCCGCCGCTGCCCGGAGGTGATGTGGCGACACGGCAGTCGCAGAACGTGCCCATTACCGATCTCGGAACAAACAAAGAGCCCCGCAATGCCGGGGCTTAATTTTTATGGGGGCTATGATGCCTGACATTCAGAAGACGCTGGCTTTCGACCAGACAGAAATCAAGTTCATCGGCGACGGCAGTAAGGGAACATTTGAAGGGTATGCCTCGGTTTTTAATAACACCGACGCCGATGGCGACATTATTTTGCCAGGTGCTTTCGCTGGTGTGATTGCTAACCAGAGTCGCAAGGTGGCCATGTTCTTTAACCACCAGACACGTGCTATCCCGGTCGGTAAATGGGATGCCATGCATGAAGATGACAAGGGGCTATTTGTCCGTGGTCAACTTACTCCAGGGCTTAGCCTGGCCGAAGACCTGAAAGCTGCCATGCAGCATGGCACGGTTGAAGGGATGTCTGTGGGGTTTTCCGTTGGGCCTGATGATTACACCGTTGGCACGTCAGGGCTCATCTTCAAAAACATCTCTTACCTGCGGGAAATTAGCGTCTGTACTTTCCCGGCCAACGAGCTCGCTGGCGTAACGGCCATGAAGAGCATCGACAGCATCAAATCTATTCGCGATGCGGAGGCCTGGCTGAGGGATTCAGTCGGGCTTTCGCGTTCAGAAGCACAGGCATTTATTGCCCGTGTTAAGTCTGCAGGCCGAAGCGAGTTCGGTAGCGACGACATTGACGCGCTGGCACAGCGCATTAACTCATTTGCCGCTAACCTGCGGACACCTTAACGGAGTGACACATGTCTGAATTATCTGTACTGGAAAAAGCTATCGAAAACTCCCAAAAAGAAGTAAAGGAGCTTATCGAAGAACAGCGTAAATCCATCAACCAGACAGGTGAAATCAACAAGCAGCTGCAGATCGATCTGACGAAAGCACAGGAAGAACTGAAAGCCACCGGCACCCGCCTGTTCGATCTTGAGCAGAAACTGGCCGGAAACTCTCCTGATCAGACTGCGCAGAAGTCATTTGCTCAGCGCGTATCTGAAGACCTGATGAAGGGCTGGGACGGCTCGCGTACCAAAGCGAAAGTTACCAGTTTTGATAAAGCGATTGGTTCGGGCGCAGCGTCGGCAGGTGCCCTGGTCCAGCCGCAGCAGCTGCCGGGTATTCTTATGCCTGGTCTTCGCCGTCTGACCGTGCGTGACTTGCTGGCACAGGGGCGTATCACCAGTAACGCGCTGGAATACGTGCGCGAAAACGTGTTTACCAACGCTGCAGCACCAGTGGCAGAAGGTACCCTCAAGCCGGAAAGCAACATCACTTTCACCAAAGAAACGGCGAACGTGAAAACTATCGCCCACTGGATCCAGGCATCGCGCCAGATCATGGATGATGCCCCGGCCCTCGAGTCTTACATCAATTCCCGCATGATGTACGGACTGGCGCTGGTGGAAGAGAACCAGATGCTGAACGGGGACGGTACCGGCGATAACCTGCAGGGGCTCAACGTAGTAGCGAACGACTACGAAACCACACTCAACGCAACCGGAGATACTGGCGCTGATGTTCTGGCACACGCCATCTATCAGGTATCGCTGAGTGAGTTCGAAGCCGACGGCATCATTCTGAACCCTGCGGACTGGCACCGTATTGCTCTGCTGAAGGACGCTAACGGCAATTACATCCTCGGTGGCCCGCAGGCGTTTGCCTCGAAAGTGCTTTGGGGCCTTCCGGTGGTGTCGACCACAGCGCAGACGGCAGGAAAATTCACCGTTGGCGCGTTTGGCCTGGCGTCGCAGGTTTGGGATCGCATGGATGCCACCATCGAGATCAGCAACCAGGACCGCGATAACTTCGTTAAAAACATGCTGACCATCCTTTGCGAAGAGCGCCTGGCGCTGGCCCACTATCGCCCGGCAGCGATTGTGACGGGTGATATTGCTGTCAGCACTGGTGCATAACAAAAGGGCGCGGCCAGCAATGGCCGCGTAAATGCGATGAAAATTAAAGCTCTCCGTATGTTCTCGCATTATCACCTGGGTACGGTATCTCAGGGGGAAATCCGCGAGGTGCATAAAGAAATCGGCGAAGTACTGGTGAAACTGCATCTGGCCGAGGCGGTTGAGCGGGAAAAGGCAACGGACTCTGGTTCTGCGGAGCCTGCTAAAGCCAAACCAGGGGGTAAAGGTGGAAATAAGCGAGGAACAGCTGGCGCAGATAAAGGCGCATCTGAAGGTTGATGGTGACGACGAAGATACGCTTATTGCTGCCTATGCTTCGGCCTCCGTCGATTATGTTGAGCGGTTCTGCGACGGTGCGCTGGTCGAAACATTAACGCCGCCAGTGGAAGGGGAAACTCAGCCCCGTGAGGTTATTTTTACTTCCGGCATCTGGGCGGCAATGCTTTTGCTGATTGGACACTGGTATGCGAACCGCGAAGCGGCAGCGCAGAACCTATCGGAAGTTCCGCTGGGCGTTGAGGCGCTGCTGATTAGGCACCGGAGGTGGAACTAATGGGCTGCTCAGGATGTGCTAAACGGCGTGAGTGGTTAAAAAAGTGGACGAAAATAGCCTATGAACGAGCAACTGGTAAACGCGCTGATAGCAGCGCTG
This sequence comes from Klebsiella sp. CB_Kp196, assembly GCF_040061575.1. NCBI lineage: Bacteria > Pseudomonadati > Pseudomonadota > Gammaproteobacteria > Enterobacterales > Enterobacteriaceae > Klebsiella > Klebsiella sp. CB_Kp196. The sequence goes on along the minus strand of NZ_JBEAFH010000064.1, from coordinate 37,997 downwards.
AGAGAACAAACAGCAGCACAGAGAGAGCAGACGGAAGCGATAAACCGCCTGGCTGAATCAAACGTGGCCCTGTGCGATGTCATTATCCAGTCCCTGGCTGGTGAACTGGATGAGGCACCGGAGCAGCAAACCTATCTGAGCGGTAAACCCAGGGGGTAACATGCAGGCCGGGAAATTGCGTCACAGGGTTACCCTGCAGGAGCCGGTAAAAGAGCAGAACCCGACAACGGGAGCCGTAATTAATACCTGGCGAGATGTCGCAAACATCTGGGCCGAAGTATCCCCCTTGTCAGCGCGGGAGTTTATAGCGGCACAGGCATCACAGGGTGAGATAACAACGCGCATAACGATTCGTTACCGGGCGGGCGTCACCAGAAAGCACAGGATTCTGTATCGCGATGGTATTTATAACATTGAAGGCGTTTTACCAGACCCGCGCAGCGGCAGGGAATATCTGACGCTGCCCTGCTCAGAAGGGGTGAACGATGGCTGATGGTGTAGAGGTTAACCTTACCGGGCTTGAGTCGGTGCTGGGCAAGATGGATGCCGTCTCACAGGTGACCCGCAATAAAACCGGGCGTGCAGCGTTGCGCAAAGCAGCAAACGTCATCAGGGACAGGGCGCGCAATAATGCCGCGCGGGTTGATGATCCTCTCACCAAAGAGGCTATCTACAAAAACATTGTGGTCAGCTTCAGCAGCAAGGCGTCTCGCAGAACCGGCGATCCAACGTTTCGTGTTGGGGTGATGGGCGGCGCCAGGCAATACGCCAATACAAAGGCTAACGTCCGAAAAGGCAGGGCGGGTAAAAGTTATAAAACTGCCGGAGATAAAGGTAATCCAGGTGGTGATACCTGGTACTGGCGATTTCTGGAATTCGGGACCGAGCACGCAGCGGCGAAACCCATATTGCGGCCGGCAATGAATGGCGTGGATACTGACGTTATTAATATTTTCGCTTTGGAACTGGAAAAGGCTATCGATCGTGCCGTCCGTAGCGCAGCCAAAAAAGGAACGTCCGTATGATTGCTCCAATATTCTCTGTCTGCGCGGCAAGCCAGGCAGTAAAGGAATTATTGGGTACCAACCCCGTCAGGCTCTATCCCTTCGGGATGCAGGACGACAATATCGTCTATCCCTATGCCGTGTGGCAAAACATTGGTGGCTCTCCTGAAAATTACCTGAACCAGCGGCCTGATGCCGATCACTACTCTCTCCAGGTTGATGTTTACGGTGATACCGCAGCTGACGTTATCGCCGTGGCCCGCGCATTGCGTGATGCAATTGAGGGGAAAGCCTATATCAGCCGTTGGGGAGAGCAAAGCCGTAATGATTCCACGATGAAATACCGCTATTCCTTCGACGTTGACTGGATAACGACCAGGTAACCAACAAACCCAAACTGACCCGCAACAAGCGGGTTTTTCTATTTATGGAGACTAAAAAATGTCTGTATTAACGCAAGGCACGCAGCTATTTGTGCTGAAATCTGGCGTGGTCAGCGAGGTTGAATGTATCACCAGCTTCAACCCCGGCGGCAACCCGGCCGATCAGATTGAAGATACCTGTCTGAGTGAGCGGGATTCCAGAACCTATAAAAAAGGGCTGAAAACGCCAGCTTCAGCAACTGTCGGGCTGAATGCCGACCCGAAAAACGCCAGCCACATTATGCTTCATGGGCTTTCCGAAACTGATGATCAGACACCGCTAACCTTTGCTATCGGCTGGTCAGATGGTACCAGCGCCCCTACCGTTGCAGCTTCCGGCGATGAAGATGCTGTTGATGGTCTGGTGCTTCCGTCTGATCGCACCTGGTTTATCTTTCAGGGCTACGTTTCCGATTTCCCGTTTGATTTTCAGGCAAATGCCGTGGTTACCACCTCCGCAACTATCCAGCGCTCCGGATCGGCGGTCTGGGTACCTAAAGCAGCAGCGTAATGATTTGCCCGGTCTGCCGGGCTTCTTGATTCAGGAGAAGAAATGAAACTTACTCTCGACACATTAAAAGAGTCCGGGGCATTCACTGGCCGCCCGGTAGAGAAAGAAATAAAATGGAAAGGTCGTGACGGGAAAGAACATATCGCAACCGTCTTTGTGCGTCCTATGGGTTACCACACCACAAAAGCCGATCTGCTGGCTTATAACGGGAAGTCCGATCCGGTTGCAGAGCGCATCGCTGGTAACATTTGCGATGAAGAAGGTAAGCCAATTTTCACGGCGGCTGATATCCTTGGAACTGCTTCTGAAGAACGTGGTGCACTGGATGGCCCGATTGTCGTTGCTTTGCTATTGGCTATGCAGGAAGTCAACGAGCTGGGAAAGACTACGAACTCACAGGAGAAGACGAGTTCTGGTGTGAGTTAGTCATGAACGGCATCGGTGGGCGAACGATCGCGGAGGCTCAGGAGCGAATAAGTCTTCGTGAGTTTCAGATGTGGGTAAAGTACCGCGATAAGTATGGTCCGCTTAACATTATGATGCGTACTGAGTGGGGCGCAGCGTTGGTTGCTTCCGTTCTGGCAAATATCAATAAGTCTACGAACATACCGCCATACAAGGTCAGCGACTTCGCCCCGCATATCAATGAATCCGCTGTATCGCTTGAGGACGCGATGAAAACGTGGGAATGATTGTAGTTTTGGGATTTTAAAAATCCTGCTACCCTTTTGATAACTATTATCACGAGGGAATGATATGAAGAGTTCAGGACAGTTGTTATCTCTGGTTGGCGTAGTTCTTGCAGTATATTCATTGTTCTTTATGGATGTGAGTGTTGATGTTGGTGATGGTTCAAGGGTGAATAACCTTGGGCTAATGGCACAACAGCAAAATTATTTATTAATTGCTATTGTGCTTTTTCTTGCTGGTATTTTTATATCTTTTTCAGGGAAAAAACGTTCATTACCAGAAGTAGACTTCACAAAAATAGAATCGTGCTCTGCAAATGATTTTATTTCTTCAAAGGATGGTGAGCCATGCCTAAATATATTGGCTGTAGATAATCTAGCTCTTATGTTTTTGAAAAAACATGGTTCAAGTAGCGTTAATGATATCCTTTTGATGAACATGCCTTTAATCGATAGGTTGGAACGAGATCTCCCGGATTCATTAAGGAAAGATTTTGTATCCACCCTTAAAAGGAGGTTAAAGGATAATTGTTAAAATAAAGCCCGCTTTTAGCGGGTTTTTTTCTCTTGGAGAATTTATGGCTGGCAAGTCACTAGGTACTCTTACTATCGACTTGATTGCAAAAGTTGGTGGATTTGTTTCAGGGATGGATAAAGCTGAACGTGCATCAGCCAAGTGGAGTAAGCAGGTACAAGATGATGTGGCAAAATCTAGTGCAGCGCTTACAGGGATAGGGGCTGCTGCTATTGCTGCTGGGCTGGCTGTAGGTGCCTCCGGATTTCAATTGCTTAAATCAACATCAAGGCAAATATCAGAAACTGATCGCTGGGCTAAATCATTACAGCTATCTACTCAAGAGCTTCTCGCTTGGCAGTTTGCCGCTGAAAAGGCTGGTGTATCGGGTGATCAAATGGCTGATATCTTTAAGGATATTGGCGATAAAATTGGCGATGCAGTATTAAATAAATCTGGTGAAGCTGTAGATGCACTTAATGCCCTTGGATTATCAGCTGAAAAACTATCAAAAGTTAGTCCGGATAAACAATTGCTCGCTATAGGGGAATCTCTAGAGAAAATTAGTACTAATGCCGAGAAAACAACGATTCTTGAAAGTTTGGGTAATGACCTTTCAAAATTGCTTCCTTTGTTTGATAACAATAATAAAAAACTTAAACAGTTTATTGATCTTGCTAAAGATTATGGTGTTGCTCCCGATCCATCCTCTATTGATGATTTAGTGAAGGTAAACCAGCTCTTTGAAGATATGGAGGCTCAAGTCGCTGGGCTCAAAATTGAGATTTCGGCAGGGTTAGCTAAAGTCGATCTAAACCCTTTACAGAGTTCACTTGATAAACTTCACGATGTACTGACTGATCCTGTTGTTCTTCAAGGTATTTCTGATCTTGTATCAGAAGTTGCCAAGCTTGCCGGATGGCTTGTAAAAGCGGCTGCGGGAGCTGGCCAACTTGCCTCTAGCACTGGTAACCGTTTCGCGGCACTTAGCGGTAAAATTGACCTCTCGAATATTGACCAGGTCAATGAACGTATTACTTATTTGCAAAAAAGCCTTGAGGGAAGGAATGGTTTTTACTCTAAAGGTGAGTCGATGTTTGGTTGGCTTACCGGAGTAGATGACAGCGCAAAAGCCCTCAATGATGAGTTACTTTCTCTTATAGAAAAAAGGGATAAACTTTCTAATGCCAGCAGGATATCTATACCTCTTCAGGCTGCAACAGTAGGAACTGACAACCCGTTTGCACTACCTGCGGGAAGTACGAATGGTAAGCCTGCTAAAACACCAGTAAATAAACTTGATAATGCTTATAAAGCTGTGGAGCAGAGCTATCTACGTCAGATTGTATTAACCGATCAACTTACTGGTAAAACGAAAGAAGTCACAGAGCTTGAAAAACTGCGATTCGATTTATCTACTGGAAAACTTGTAGGTATTAATAAAGAGCAACAGATTAGGCTGGAAGGGCTTGCATCTGAAATTGATAAATACAATGCCCTGTCAAAATTCCGTGATTTACAGGATGAGTTATTAACACCTGAAGAAAAGCTCCTTAAAACCACGAAAGAACGCTTTAAAGTCCTGAAAGATATTCAGGGATTGCCCGGAGTCAGCAAGGAAGAAGTAAAAAAAGCAACCAAAGCTATCACCGAAGATTCATTTGCCGATATGCCTAACTTTACTGGTATAGACCCCATGTTTGGTGGGCAACTCGGTGAGCTAAGAAAAGTCGATGATGCGCAGAAAGAGCAGGAAAAGTGGTATCAGAACCAACTTGATTTGCTTGAACAGAACCGACAAGCACGCTCTGACCTTAATGAAGAATGGGACGCCAGAGAACTTGAGTTAAAGAAAAAACACCAGGATGAAATGAACAGGCTCGACGATGCCCGCAATCAACTGATGTTAAGTAGTGTTGTTGATGGTCTGGGATCAATGGTTGATATGACTCGTACTGCTTTTGGGGAGCAATCAGGCATATATAAAGCAGCATTTGCTGTTCAAAAAGCTGCAGCTATAGCTCAATCAATTATTGCTATTCAGCAAGGGATCGCTATGGCGGCCGCTAACCCATTTCCCTACAACCTTGCAGCTATGGCTAGTGTTGCAGCCTCAACAGCGAGTATCGTATCCAACATTTCTGCTGTGGGGATGGCCCACGATGGGCTTGATAGTGTCCCAGAGACGGGTACATGGCTCCTGCAAAAAGGCGAGCGAGTTACTACTGCTAAAACCAGCGCAAAGCTGGATGCCACTCTGGATAGGGTCGCGACTCAGTCAACCGGTGGTGCTATCTATGCTCCAAGTCTTAGTTTTAATGTCAATGGTGATCCCTCGGATGTGCAAATTGCCATGATGAAGAAAGCTGCTTCGGATGGTGCTCAGATGGGATATCAAAGAGCAGTTCAGTCTGTAGCCAGCGGGCAAGGTGATTTGCATAAAGCTCTGATGGGCAAAACAAATGCGGGCAGGAAATTACGCTGATGGCAATTTCAACCGATATTAACTACCCGGCGGAATATCTTCCGTGTCCATTAAAAGAAAACTTTGGCCTTAAACCAACATCACCACTGAAAAGTAGCACGATGGTTACCGGCCGCCGAAGACAGCGGCGGGCTTATACGTCTGTTCCTTCACAGACATCAGTCGCCTGGATATTCACTGATGGTCAGGCTCAACTTTTTGAAGCCTGGGTAAGGGATATCACCATGGATGGGGCGAACTGGTTCAATATGCCGTTATTAACGCCCCTGGGTCAGCAGGATTATGTTTGTCGATTTACTGATGATTTCTACGAGGGACCTACTCCCGAAGGGGGAAAATACTGGCGGTATACTGCGACACTTGAGCTTTGGGAAAGGCCAATTCTTCCTCCCGGCTGGGCAGAGTTCCCTGATTTTATAGTGAACAGCGACATTCTTGATTTGGCAGTTAACAGGGAGTGGCCTGAAGCATGACGATACTCAATCGCCTCTATGCCAGCAGCGGGCCGGAGGTCATCATTGAAACGCTGCAGATTAATATCGGTGATGCGGTTCATTACCTGTGCAAAGGCTATGAAGACATTACAGCCACCACCGAGAATGGCGATACCGTAACGTTTATTGCCTGTGCGATGGATATTGCATTACCAGCCCGTAACGCTGATGGCACACAGGATTTGAAGTTTGCCCTTTGCAATATTGATGGGGTTGTTTCGACTGCTATTCGTAACGCTATCAATAACCGTAATCCGGCATCGCTGACGTATCGTAGTTTTATCTCAACGGATTTAACGGCACCTGCTGCTGTGCCCTATACCCTGGCGATTAAGTCCGGATACTGGACGGCTACCGAGGTGCAGATTACCGCTGGTTACATGAATGTTCTGGATACAGCCTGGCCGCGATATCGCTATACGCTCCCATCATTCCCCGGTCTGCGTTACATCAGCTAAGGAATCCCAATGTTTAACCCTGATAAATACCTTTCGGTCACCTGGCTGAAAGGCGGCAGAGTGTATCCGCAGCTCGACTGCTTCGGCATTGTGAATGAAATCCGTGCGGACCTTGGACTACCTCTCTGGCCTGAGTTCGCCGGGGTGACCAAAGACGGCGGCGGACTCGATCGCGAAGCGCGCCGGATGATGCTTTCTCTGAAACGTTGCGACCCCTGCGAAGGTGCCGGGGTGGCCTGTTATTCCGGCTCAACCGTCACCCATGTCGGTATTGTCGTCAGTATCGGTGGCTTGCTGCACGTGGCGGAATGCAATCCGGGGACAAACGTCACCTTTCTGCCGTTGCCGCGGTTTAAGCGGCGCTTTGTCAAAGTGGAGTTCTGGCAATGACCATTCGTTTTTATCCGTCGCGGCTGCCCGGCGAACCACTCGAAACGCATGAGCATGGCGTTACCAGTATTCGCAACTGGCTGGTTACCAATGTTGAAGAGTATGAAGATAGGGAAGTGTCCCCGCTGGCCATTGAGCTTGATGGCCAGCTCGTACCTCCTGGTGAATGGGCGTTTCGCATCATCCGGCCAGAAAGTGATGTCCGCATATATCCAGTGCCATTTGCTACCGGCTTCGCCATAGCCAGCCTCGTTATTGCAGTAGCGGCTGCAGCCTACTCCATATACATGATGAACAATATGGACAGCGGTGGCTACACGTCATCCACAGGGCGCAGCCTCGACCTGAACCCCGCGAAAGCAAACAGTGCGAAACTGGGCGATGCGATTCGTGAAGTTTTTGGCCGCCGCCGCATTTACCCGGATTATGTTGTTCAGCCTGTCACCCGTTATGATCCCGCGGACCCGACCATCATGCATGTTCATATGCTTGTCTGTCTGGGGGCGGGTCATTTTGATTACTCAGAGGGTGATATCAGAGTCGGGGATACACCAAAAACGTCTTTGCCGGGGTTCAGTCATACAAACTATCCACCCGGAGCCGATGTTTCCGGCGATGAGCGTAGCGAAAATTGGTTCAATTCGACTGAGGTTGGGGGAACATCCTCTGGCTCCGGGCTTGATATGGCGCAGACCTCACCAGATTCAGACGACATTATCGCGGACAGCATGACGGTATCCGGCGCGAACGTAACGTTCACTGGACTTGATACGGATGACGACGATGATGAAGATGAGGACGATAACGCGCTGCCTGAAAGTTGGGTCGAAGGCACTATTGTGGAGATTAAAGCCCCCACCAACTTCCTTATCTCCACCTCGTCAGGTTACAGCGTATTTGCAAGCAAGCTCCTGACTGAAATCGCGCCGGTAGTAGGGATGCCGGTGACGTTGAGTTTTAACAGTGTTGATTACGATCTCTTTATTGCAGCTTATACGCCGGGGCAGGATGCCGTTCCGGGAGAGGGGGGCAGTGCAGCTAAAATTCAGGCCAGCGCAGCGCCGACGACTTACGATTACTCGCTGGGCAGTACAACCTTTACGGTGACCTGGCACGGAACGACTTATACCGTCTCTCTGGTTGCCGATTATGTCAACATGTCCGGCCTTCTGGCTGCAATTACTGAAGGGCTGACCGGGTCCGGCCTGGTGGCGCAGGATAATGGCGGAACGGTACTGATCACAGAAGAGGCAAGCCCGTTTGCGGGCGGAGAAATCACCTCATCCTCGCTCCCGGTAGCGGTCTTTGGCGATGCGCCTGTTTATACCGCTGGCAGTGAATCAACCGGCGGAAGTGCAGCTATCACTGCAAACGTCACATTAGCGTATAACAGCGCGACGGGTACGCCTTTTTCGGGGATGCCGGAAGGTACCCAGCGTCTTTCTCTCTCTCATCGGGGTAATGAGTACCAGATAATTTCAACTGATGGCACAACGGCTACCGTTGCGCGTCTGGTTAATGGTGCGGTTGATGCCTCCTGGCCAGGTTTTTCAGCGCGTACGATGATTGATTATGAATCCACCGGGCTGAATGACAGTGATTCCTGGATGGGCCCCTTCCTGGCAAGCCCTGATAATGAAACTGTTGATATGTTTGAGGCGAATTTTTCATTCCCCAGCGGAATCTGCGGCTTCGATAACAAGGGCAAGAAACGCATCCGACATGTTGAGTGGGAAATCCAGTATCGGGTTTATGGTTCAGGTGCAGGCTGGATCAGTAAAACAGGTGAGTATGCGTTAAAGAACGTAAACGGCCTCGGGTTCACAGAGCGGATTGTGCTGGACTCACCGGGTCTTGTCGAGGTGCGTTGCCGCCGTCGGAATGAGCAGGGAAGTAATAACGCGCGCGACAACATGTACTGGCAGGCTCTTCGCGGGCGTCTGCTGACACGCCCTTCATCCTACCCCGGAGTGACTCTTATGGGCGTGACTGTGGAGACCGGCGGGAAACTTGCTGCACAGTCGGATCGCCGGGTTAACGTTGTGGCCACGCGTGTATATGACTCAGGCGCTGCGAGGTCAATTTCGGGCGCATTAATGCATGTGGGCAATTCTCTCGGCCTTCAGATGGATACGGAAGCCATCGGCGTGCTGGAATCGACATACTGGACGCCTGATGGTGAGTATTTCGACTGTGCTACCGGAGACAGTATTTCGGCGCTGGAAATGCTGCAGAAGATTACCAACGCAGGGAAATCCTATTTTTTGCTGAGTGACGGACTGGCGTCCGTCGGGCGGGAGGGGGTCAAGCCCTGGACAGGAATAATCACTCCACAGGAGATGACTGAGGATCTGCAGACCGGCTTCACCGCGCCGTCAGATGATGATTATGATGGCGTCGATGTGACCTATATTAACGGGACCACCTGGGCAGAAGAGACGGTCCAGTGTCGCACCAGTGATAACCCCACGCCGGTTAAAATTGAGGATTATCAGCTTGATGGTGTACTTAGCCGGGATCGCGCGTATCAGATTGGTATGCGTCGCCTGATGAAGTACCTGCAGCAACGGGAGACCTATCAGACGACAACTGAGCTGGACGCGCTGTGCTACAACGTTGGCGATCGCATTGTTCTGACAGATGATATACCGGATTCAGCGACGACAATCAGTTGTCTCGTTGAATCCTTATCAACTGTCAATGGCGTGACGACGATGACGGTATCCGAGCCCCTGAACTGGACGTATCCGAATCCCAGAGCATTAATCCGCTATCAGGATGGTTCGGCCTCAGCGTTGATGGTCGCGACGAAGGTGGGAGACTATCAGCTGTCAGTGCCTTATCTCAGTAAGTTCGACAAGATAGATTTTTCGACGGCATCCATTGAACCGGTCAGGCTGGTTTTTTGCGATTCTTCCCGCGTGGGTTACAACGCGATAGTGTCGGAAATAGCTCCGCAATCTGATGGGACGTGTCAGGTTACCGCCAAAGAGTACCGCGCGTCATTCTACGACTACGACAACGCCAGCTACCCCGGCGACGTTGCATAAAACTGAAACATCTCTCAACAACCCGCTTCGGCGGGTTTTTTGTTATAGGGCGACTATGAGCACATATAAAACCGGCAACCCGTTGGGTTCGGCGGCTGTAAAGGATTTATTTGATAACGCCGAGAACCTCGACTTTGCACTTAACAGCCTGACCGCCTTAATCTGGACCGATCGTCTGGGCAAAACGCGTCGCTCGTTCTTCGGAATGGAGTCGGCATTTGTCACGCAGCTCACCAGCCAGGAAAGTCGGTTCAATACCTTCATCCAAAGCTCGGGCTATCAGATTATCGGTGATTACACTGCTGGCCCGTTGACGCTCACCGAGTATAACCAGCTCATTCGCTATAACAATGAGTTGTATAAACTCACCGCAGCGACAGATATCCCGTTTACCACGGCTGGTAATACTGACGAAACATGGACCGATACTGATGCTGCGCATTTTGTATCTGTCGGTGATGCAGCGCTTCGCCAAAACCTGGGTTCAGGCGACGGCGCTAAACTCGTTGGTGGAATAGGATTTGTGTCTCCGGAAATGTTCGGCTACCTGCACGGCGTGACGCCCGACGCCGTTCCTTACTTTCAGGCTGCTGTCGATGAAGGACACGCCAGAGGACTTCCCGTGCAACTGACGGGGAAATACTACGCCACAACGTATCCCCATAAAGTCACTTTGCCAGGCGATGACGGGACCGCTTACCCAGGGTGGGTGGCTGCGGGGAATGATGCAAATATTGCCGCGGAACCTGAAAATCATATTTATGCGGCTATTCGACTTTATCCCGACTCCGTTATTATCGGCGACAGTATGCAGAACTGCGCGTTAATTGGAGACTGGGATTCGGATACGCCTGTGATTAACAATAACCAGCACATTGGTTATTTTATTTCCGGTGACTCATCAGACGGTTATATCCGCCCTCAACTGGTAAATCACGGTGTACGCAACTTCTTTATCGGTCGCTACGGGAATGGCGTTCTTGACCGGTCCACTGAAGATAATTTCCTCATCCGCGATTGCTGTCTGACGGGCTGGTTTATGGGGGCCGACTCCGTTTGCAATGGTTTCGTTGTCGCCCGTGATTGCTTTACCGGCGACGCCTATGGCGGGGCGTGGACGCAACGAAATGCCGCAGTCACTATTCCGTATCTCCCTCCCTATCCGGCGGCAGAGATTTTCAAAGTAGGCTGGGTCGATGCTATCCGGTATACGAAATATCACTTTTACGGCAAGCCCCGGCTGTTTGGTCCTGCAGATGAGGCGATTGATACCTGGTTCGATACGTATATCTATAAATCCGCCAACTCTGCGCGAACCTCCGCAGGCGGCAGGCTGACAAACAATACTGCCAGCGGCTATTCAGCGCGTTCGTTTCCCGGCATTGCGGGCCGGGCATTCACCGTTCTCAGTCGTTACGGCCGTGCGGTGAACGGGGTCTGCCTTGACGATGTGAAAGTGCTGGGGACCCACCGCGTCCCGTTCTACACCGACGCAGGCAGTTACAACGTGATTCACACGTCCTACGTTGAAAAGACCTGTCTCGTAGATACCACAACGACAACTATTGCCGGTAATCAGTTCTATACCGACTATCAGGACCCTTGGAATGCGGCACTGACAAAAGCGCCCGCGATGGTTTGCGAGGGTGGTATCACTGTCGACAGGACTGTCGTTTCTGCTGGCGTGGCTACACATCCGTTCAGCCAGAAACCAGCAACAATCAACGGCCCGCTCATCATCAATCCGTTTCGTGATGACACAGAGGACTACTCGGCCGCGCAGATCGCAGAGTGGAACAGCGCCGAAGGGAAAACGGTATACCTCTATGACTGGCGCCGTCAGTACAGCGTCCAGCGCCCGATACGGTTTTTTGATAACACACAGGAAGCATTCCAGTATTACAAGGGTGTCTGGACGCCGGTTGTCAAATGCGGCTCAGAAGTCGTGACGCTGAATACCACCGTGGGAACCTACCGCCGCTCAGGGCGTTTAGTGCATGCGACTTTCAGAATCGAAACCACGTCAATGGCGCTGACGACAGGTGGCGCGGTAGTGATATCAGGGCTCCCGTTCACGGTTGCCGCACTGAGTGACGGGGGATTAACGGTGTCCCCGATAATTTGCAGTCGTGCCGGCTCGGCAATCATCATTGCGCAAACGAACCCGACCACAAAAGAGATTCTACTGTTAACCAATAGCTCGCCTGCCGCTTTCTCAATTACAGGCGGAACAGGTTTGACGATTTACGGCTCAGTTCAGTACGTTCTGACAGAATGAGGATTTTCCATGTTTACAATAGAGAAAGAAGTTGCGGTTAAACAGGTGACGGCTGATGGTATTGCGGTTGGCACTGCGATGCTCAAAGTTACCCTGACATACACCATCGAGAGGATCGAGCTTGAAGGGGCGAACGGTATCGCTTTTTACACTGTTACGTCTGGCGCGGATGCTGAGGGAGTAAGAAATTACATCCCATTTACCTATTCAGGGAGCGGCGATCCGCTGCCTGAGGCCGAGGCAGCGCTAAAGTTAACAGTTGAATGATATTTTCCGCCATTACAGGCGCGAAATATCACATATCAACCGTCAAGGGAGTGACTTTTTAATACTGCGTCCACTTCTCCAATCGGGTTGCCACTTCCAGAGTAGGTAAACTGTACCGAAATCTCACTGGTATCGTCATAGCCTGTAATCTGCGTTCTCACTCTGGCAGTGGCAGAGAGGTCCGCGTTAATCGTCACTGAAATTACGGTGTAGGTCACCTCAATATTCTGTTCTTCAGAATCAACAGCTATGCCTACTTCTGGATAAAATGAGCGTGTTTTTGCTGAAATGGTTTTTGTCACTGGCATGATTACCCCTTACGGTATCAGTAATTCAATCTGGCAGGCCGCATACAGCAAATCGTTATTGCTGGTATTCACCTGAATCGTATTGCTTCCCTCCCTAACCTCCATCTGTGTGAACAACTGGATAGGGTCCTCACTGCCCTGCGTGAAGTTACCCGAACCGACAACAACCTGGTCATTCAACGTAACCTGCAGGGTACCTGTGCCCGTCCACTGATTAGTGGGGCTTGTATTAAGCAGCGTGATTCTTACCCCAACCGCACGACGCGATATCTGCGAATACAGGCGTGGTTTCAGTAGCGAGGTATTTACCGTTCTCGCGGGGAGGCTGATCCCCATAGTGTTGCGCATTCTTACGTCTTTAAAACCTGCAGTCGTCCAGAGACTGGCGGTAACAGTCGCGTTGGCATTTGGTTCATTGCGGTCGATGAGTCTGAATCCTGAGCCACTCACTGTTAGCCAAATCGTTGAACCATTTATTGTGTTATCTGTCACTGTCTCCTGGAGGCCGGACTCTCCTGCTATAAGGTTGGACGCACAATACAGGGCGTAATAACCATTTTTTATCTTATTATTGCTAACCGTTACTCCATGAATATTTCCAGCAGACTGATAACCAATCGTGTTGCCGAAATTCTGTGTCATGGCAAGAGATACTGTGTCGTCAAGCTCTTCTGGTAATGCGCTGGTCAGCGTGACTTTCCACATTCCATCAGGATGCGATGCATTATCCTTCGGGTATCCCGTTTTTGTGCTGTCCCATTCAACTGCGCTAACTGAATATACGACATCATCAAACTTGATGTTATCGCCAATAAGATGCTGAAACTCAGCAAGGTAGGGAGACCAAAATACACCTCTGTTGGTCTGGTCTATTTCAAAAATATTATTGTAGGGTGACGTGTATAAATATTCCGGCACATCAATCAGGTCGATATCGTTATCAGAGAATGTCGCATTACGGGCACCATTCGCAAACATACCCCTCGCACAACTGAGTACAGTGTTTGCTTTAAACGCCGTGCTTCTTACAGCGTAATCTGACGTCCGATATGCTGATAAGGCTGTGTGGGAAAATGAAACCGTATTGTCGTTAATCTCAGACTCAAGGCACTGGTCTACAACACAAATTCCACGGAAAGTGTAACTAATGAAATTACCCCATACCTTTACTTTCGTCATGCCGGAATAGTACGGCTGCCCTTCCACCTCGACGCCATATAGCCCGATATATTCAAACCGGTTGCAATAAATGTAACCGTGACTCCCGCCCGTCACCAGGTTAACACCGGACTCACGCAAACAGTGATGAACGTAGTTGTGATGGAACTTAACGTTGCTCTGATATAGCCCCCGACACCCATACCCGAATACGTTATGAAGTTGCGTGCCATAAATCTCACCACCATCACATGCGCGGATAAGGAGAGCATATTCCTCACCTTTATGAGTACCATCATCATTAGTAGTGGAGAGCTTCATCGCCCCCTGAATCTCAAGGCCGAATATTTTAATACCAGGACAATCAAGGCACGACAGAACTCCGGTCATTGCCACTCTGGGGTCTGTTTCAGCAACGTCATAAACAGTGTAAACGTCGCGAAGCTCTTTTGCTGAAATTACGCCGCCCATGCCATCAATGGTTAGTCCAGTCTTGCCTTCACACTTCACCGGGCCTGATGTCAGGTGATAGCCACGAATTTTAACCGTAAACCCATCAGGCACCACTTTAAACAGCGTCGTCAGACGTTCCCGCGCATCAACACCGTCATTGTCGCCCAGCCCGGCATCGTAGGTAGTGATAACGGTATCCGTAAATTTACGGCACCATCCGTTAAAAACAGTTACGCCGTTGTTTACGTCCGCCAGAGAACTGACGTAATGGAACTCACCGCCGCCTGAAAGCTCGCTGCTGGACGCGGCCCAGCCATCATGGTAGCCGAGCAATAAAACGCGGTCGCCGTCTTCACCGGCCAGCGCTGCCAGAGCTGCTGCGCTACGAACCTGGCCTAGTAGTTTAAAGCCGTCGCCTGAACCCAGGTTTACGCGAACAATCCCGGCAATTTACAATCAGCTATTTCAAAGGGTTGCATAATGCTGATTGGCTACGCGCGGGTATCTACCGGCGACCAAAACCTCGATTTACAGAAAAACGCACTGGTTCGCGCAGAATGTGAACTAATTTTCGAAGATACCGCCAGCGGGAAAAATGCGAAGCGGCCCGGATTAAGGAAAGCTATTCGCCGTCTTCGACCTGGTGATTCGCTGGTGGTCTGGAAACTGGATCGTCTCGGTCGCAGCGTACGCGACCTCGTTACGTTGGTATCTGAACTACAGGAGCGGGGAATTCATTTTCGCAGCCTGACCGACAGCATTGATACCAGCACGCCAGCAGGCCGCTTCTTTTTCCACGTCATGAGCGCTCTGGCGGAGATGGAGAGGGAATTGATAGTGGAGCGCACCCGCGCCGGTTTAGCCGCTGCAAGGGAGCATGGGCGCATCGGTGGCCGCCGCCGGATAATGACCACCGAAGTTGTGGAACGCTGCAGGCGCATGCTGGAAAACGGAGCTACACGCCAGCAGGTGGCCGACGTGATCGGCGTAGGGGTTAAGACGGTTTACAAATATTTTCCGGTAGGCGAGTGAGGTAGGGTGATAGCCCTGTTTGATAAAAAAAATCCCCGGAGCAGGCACACTCAGGGGAAAAAACTTCATTACATTATTGCTGCGTGCGTCTCCGCGCGGAGTATATCTTCTGAGAAAACTCCTGATGTTTCCAGATAATTCTGGTCTGAACAGTTAAGTTAAAGTTCCGGTTGCATGGGTATGTTTTTACTTAAGGGGTCCTGGAGCTGTTGAAGTGCTCGGAGTTGCTATGCACACGATCAACAGCTTGAGGCTGGATACTACCCCTGTTTGAAGGGGAGTGTGATTAACCGCACGTTAACTACTGTTGCCTGAAATTCACATCTGAGATAATAACCTCACGAATAATAGAGCAAAGCGCGTTTAAATATGAGCAGTAAGAAAACGTTAACGTTCATGCAATTTTTGATAATAAATAGTCAACTCGCCGGCATCTCAGATACTTGGGCTGATTTGTGGGTATTGATTTTCCATACGAGCCTTGGTGCGGGCAGGCTGCTGTCTCTTCGTTACGATGACATAGATGGCAATTCGATACTGATACGAGAGAGGGGGAGACTGAAAGCACTGCGCGTTGAAATTCCACCTACGGTGATGGCGATGATAGCGCGGCGACGGGAAAGGCATCCAGAGGATATTTTTGTGTTCCAGAGCCATTCAAATCGTGTGAAGAACGAATGCCGGCCAGTAACACTCATTGCTTTCAATACCGCTTTAAACCGGGCTGCAAAATCCTTATCGGGAGTCACCGTGAGCAGTGGTAGCGCAAGAAACGTATCTCATTAATCGCCCATAAGCACCTGCTGGCAAAGTAGTCAACTTGCAACCCCTTAGTGGGTTATTTGTAAGCTATGAGAATGGTTATTGCCTCAGACCCTTAGGGGGTAAAATTGGGGCAAATTTTGGGGCAGAATAACGTTTGGGGCACGATTTGGGGCAATCAAATGTCCGCATTTGTCCGTATTTGACCAAAAGTCAACAGCGCTATCTCGTTGAAAATATTGCAGATCATTGAATTTGCTAAACTAATTTTTTGCATGCCATAATAAAGTTAATATTTAGGCAACCGCGATCAAAAAAATTGCGCTGTTTGCAGCACCGGGCGAGGTTATTGCGTAAACTTTAAAAACTTTACCAACTCGCTGTTTCTTTAAGGTCATTTGTACGCTTTACTCACCGGCTGCTGCGGCGCGGAACGAGTGTGGCGGCATATTTTTGTTTGGAAAGGATACTTGGGTGGCTCTTATGACGCATGATGCTTTTTCCCTTCGCGGCCTCGCGGCAGGCTGCGCACTTTTACTTCTCGTTGCGCCTGCGGTGCAGGCTGCGGAACAACTCCCCGATGCGCCATCCATTGACGCGCGAGCCTGGATCCTGATGGACTATGCCAGCGGCAAAGTGCTCAGCGAAGGCAATGCCGACGAAAAACTCGACCCGGCGAGCCTGACCAAAATCATGACCAGCTACGTTGTCGGCCAGGCGTTAAAGGCGGGTAAGATTAAGTCTACAGATATGGTGACCATCGGACGCGATGCGTGGGCCACCGGTAACCCGGCGCTGCGCGGCTCTTCGGTGATGTTCCTCAAGCCGGGGATGCAGGTGTCGGTAGAAGATCTTAACAAAGGCGTCATCATTCAGTCCGGCAACGACGCCAGCATCGCGATAGCCGACTACGTGGCGGGCAGCCAGGACGCGTTTGTCAGCCTGATGAACGGCTATGCGCAGAAAATGGGCCTGACCAATACCACCTTTATGACCGTGCACGGTCTGGACGCGCCGGGTCAGTTCAGTACCGCCCGCGATATGGCGCTGCTCACCAAAGCGATGATCCATGACGTGCCGGAAGAGTATGCGATCCATAAAGAAAAAGAGTTCACCTTCAACAAAATCCGCCAGCCGAACCGCAACCGCCTGCTGTGGAGCACGAACCTCAACGCTGACGGGGTGAAAACCGGGACCACCGCCGGGGCGGGCTACAATCTGGTTTCTTCCGCGACGCAAAACGATATGCGCCTGATTGCCGTCGTGCTCGGCACCAAAACTGACCGTATCCGTTTTAACGAATCAGAAAAACTGCTGACCTGGGGATTCCGCTTCTATGAAACCGTGACGCCGATTAAACCCGATGCCACCTTCATTACCCAGCGCGTCTGGTTTGGCGATAGCAGTGAAGCGAAGCTGGGGGCGGGCGAGGCGGGTTCCATCACGCTGCCGAAAGGCCAGCTGAAAAACCTCAAGGCCAGCTACACCCTGAACGATACGCAGCTGACCGCGCCGCTGACCAAAGGGCAGGTGGTCGGCACCATCGACTTTAAACTGAATGATAAAACCATTGAGCAGCGGCCGCTGATTGTGATGGAAGCGGTGAATGAAGGCGGTTTCTTTAGCCGGATGATCGATTTCGTGCTGATGAAACTGCACGGCTGGTTCGGCGGTTGGTTCTCTTAAAATGCAGGCCGCGCCCTGCGGGGCGCGGTTAGTAAAGCAGTGAAATTTGTTTTTCCTTCGCCAGCGCGAGCAGATCGTCATCCGGACACACGTCGCTGGCTATTACGTCAAACTGCGATAAATCCCCCATCCGCGCCGGCCGGACTTTGCCGAATTTACTGTGATCGACAACCAGCACGTGGTAGCGAGCGCTTTTCATCGCCCAGTGTTTGACCGGCAGCTCTTCCAGGTTAAAACAGGTCGCGCCCTGCTCGCAATCGACGCCCGCGGCGGAATAAAACGCGATGTCCGGGCACAGGTGGCTCAGCGTATCCTGCAGGCTTAGCGGTTTAAAAATGGCGTTGCTGGCGTGGAACTCGCCGCCGCACAAAATTGCGCGGCACTGGGGCTTTTCCTGTAAGGAAAGAAAGGTATTGAGCGAATAGCAGACGCCGGTAAAGGGCAGGGCGCTATCGATGGCGTCGATGATCCACGGCGTGGTGGTCCCGCAGTCAAAAAAGGCCATCTGGTGGGGCTCAAGCAGCTTTGCCGCATGGCGGGCTGCGCGGCGTTTTTCATCCACAAGGCGCGTTTTCTGATCGCTCAGCAGATAGTGCGTTGCGCTGCGCGGCTCCAGAACGATATAGCCGCCCAGCAACACGACCGGGCCGCTGTGGCCGTTGAGGTCGCGACGAATGGTCATCTCTGACACGCCAAGCAGGGTGGCCGCTTCTTTTAGATGGAGTTTATCACTGCGCTTGAGTGCCTGAATAAGCTGGCTGATGCGTTCGTCACGACGAGTTTCCATATTCCCTCTAAGCTGAAAGCGCCCTGCATTGACAGGGCGTCAGCGGCGATTTTACCTGCCGGAAGAGGCTTAGTCACGCGCAGGAATCGGGCGCTGCCGCAACTTTACCGGCTGGTCAGGAACGTCTATTCGCGCACCCAGCCTTTGCGAATCGGCAGCGAAAAGAACAGGCGGTACAGCCGCTGCAGATGCTGATAGAGGGTTTTTCCGCCGCTTTGCCACAGCAGTTGGGCGCTAAGGCAGGCGATCATCGCGGTGAGCAGCCCGCCCAGCATGTCCATCGGCCAGTGAACGCCGAGATAGACCCGGGACCAGGCAATCGCGCAGGCAACGGCGATAAGCAGCGCGCCCGACCACAGGCGGTGCCAGAACATAAAGGCCAGCGCAAAGGTAAAGCAGATAGTACCGTGATTGCTTGGGAAGGAGTTATTGGGTGAATGATGCAGGAAGTTATAGCCCACAC
Source organism: Klebsiella sp. CB_Kp196 (assembly GCF_040061575.1). NCBI lineage: Bacteria > Pseudomonadati > Pseudomonadota > Gammaproteobacteria > Enterobacterales > Enterobacteriaceae > Klebsiella > Klebsiella sp. CB_Kp196. The sequence continues at coordinate 18,786 of NZ_JBEAFH010000064.1, read as the reverse complement.
CGGCGGCAAACGGACGTTCATGCGGAAAAAACACGCCGAATATCCATGAAAGCGTGAGGCTAATCGCGAGCGCCATCATCACCTTAAATACTAGCTGACGCTGGTTTGGCCCCCAAAGCCATAAGGCGAATACCAATAATGGCACAATAATAATCAGGTCTTTGGCGATAAACGTCGCGATTTCAATTGCCCACCACGGCGACGCGGGGGTGGCATTGAGGAATGCAAACAGCGAGTAGTTAATATTTTCCAGCATACATCCAGGCTCTTGGGTCCGTTAGCAACAAGCCGCCCACCTTAAAAAACGGTGGCGATAAGGTAAAGCAGTATTGTCTTAATTATCAGTTTGTTATGAATGAAAGTGCACATGTGGCTTCGTTAACAGACTGAGTAAAGGAGTATATAGCCTGTAATCTAATTGAAACATAAACGAAATATATACAGTGGGATTTTCATTCGGTGATGGCGACGCGGTCTCTGCGTGGCGATATTTCTCTTCATCGCTCACAATTCACTATCTCCCCGGCACGACTTTCATTAAACTTTGCGCGGTTTTATTTAAATAAGAGATTTCATGCACAATTCTTCGCTTTCAGGCAAACGCCTCGGACGTCAGGCGCTGCTCTTTCCGCTGTGCCTGGTGTTATACGAATTCGCCACCTATATCGGCAATGACATGATCCAGCCGGGAATGCTCTCGGTGGTGGAAGAGTTTGGCGTGGGCAATGAGTGGGTTCCGACCTCAATGACCGCCTATCTGGCCGGCGGTATGTTTTTGCAGTGGCTGCTGGGGCCGCTTTCGGATCGCATCGGCCGCCGTCCGGTCATGCTGACCGGGGTGGTGTGGTTTATCGTGACCTGCCTGGCGACGCTGCTGGCGCAGACGATTGAGCAGTTCACGCTGCTGCGCTTTTTGCAGGGCATCAGCCTGTGCTTTATCGGCGCGGTTGGCTATGCGGCGATACAGGAGTCTTTTGAAGAGGCGGTGTGCATCAAGATCACGGCGCTGATGGCCAACGTCGCGCTGATTGCGCCGCTGCTTGGGCCGCTGGTGGGCGCGGCCTGGGTTCATCTCCTGCCGTGGGAGATGATGTTTGTCCTGTTTGCCGTGCTGGCCGCTATCGCCTTTTTTGGGCTACAGAAGGCGATGCCGGAAACCGCCACCCGCATGGGCGAGAAGCTATCGGTTAAAGAGCTGGGGCGTGATTATCGTGAGGTGCTGAAAAACCTGCGCTTTGTCGCCGGCGCGCTGGCCACCGGCTTTGTCAGCCTGCCGCTGCTGGCGTGGATTGCCCAATCGCCGGTGATCATCATCAGCGGCGAGCAGGCGACCAGCTACGAGTATGGTCTGCTGCAGGTGCCGATATTTGGCGCGCTGATTGCCGGTAACCTGGTGCTGGCGCGCCAGACTTCCCGCAAGACGGTGCGTTCGCTGATTATTCTCGGCGGCTGGCCAATTATGATCGGCCTGCTGATCTCCGCCGTCGCGACGGTGGCGTCAACCCACGCGTATCTGTGGATGACCGCCGGGCTGAGCGTTTACGCCTTCGGGATTGGGCTCGCTAACGCCGGGCTGGTACGCCTGACGCTGTTTGCCAGCGAGATGAGCAAAGGAACGGTGTCGGCGGCGATGGGGATGCTGCAAATGCTGATCTTTACCGTGGGTATCGAAGTGAGCAAGCACGCCTATGAGGCTGGCGGCAGCGGACTCTTCAGCTTGCTCAACCTGCTGAGCGGGGTGCTCTGGCTGGCGATGACGGTCTACTTCCTGAAGGATAAACGCGTAGGCAGCTCCCTCGAACCGCAGTAATCTTCAGATGCCCTGCTGCGACGTTACGCGCCGCAGCAGGCGCGGCCTCAGGCGAACGGCGCTTCGCGATTAAGCACTTTATCAATAATATGCAGCACGCCTTCTTCGTTATTGTGCGGCGCGCGGTAGCCGGCGACGGCCTTCACCGGCGCGGCGGCGTTGGCCATGGCGAAACCGAAGCCGGCATGCTGCAGCATTTCGATATCGTTGCCGCTATCGCCAAACGCCACCACTTCATGGTTCTCGATGCCCCAGCGTTCCTGCAGGATGCGCAGTCCGTTGGCTTTGTGCACGCCGGGAATAATCAGGTCAATGCTGCCGTAGCCGGTAGCGACCGCGGTCACCATATCGCCAAGCGCAGCGTGCAGCTTCGGCTGTATCTGCGGGATCAGCTGGTCCGGGACGTTGAGACCGAACTTCAGAATTTCATCATCAGCAATATGATTAAAGTCGTCGACCAGTTCGAGGCGATGATAGTACTTCGCCGCGACAGCTTTCAGCTCATCATTATACTGGTTGAGGGTATAAGCGCTGCGCTTACCGCAGGCGATGATTTCAATGTTGGTCAGCGTCTGGAGATGGTCGATAACGGTATTGAAATGTTCCTGCGGCATTCGGCAGTTAAACACGTCTTCTCCGGCGCTGACCACCCAGCCGCCGTTTTCGGCGACAAAAGCTATCTCATGGGCCACTTCGGGGAAGAAGGAGATAAGCTGGTAATACTGGTTGCCGCTGGCGACGACGAAGCGGATGCCCTGCTCGCGCATCCGTTGATACTGGGCGAGGAAGCGCTGACGGTTATAGGTTTTGGCATCACTCAGAAAGGTGCCGTCCATGTCTACCGCAATCATTTTGATGCTCATTAACTGTTCTCCATCACGGGTTCAGATTGTGGCTTCGCTACCGCGCGGGCGACGATGGCCGCGACCAGCACGAGTGCCAGCACCACCATCATGGCGCTGCGCAGGCCGAAGTGTTCGCCGAGAAAGCCCAGCAGCGGCGGCCCGACGAGGAAGGCGAGGTAACCGGTAATCGCCACCACGCTGACGCGCTTCGGCGCATCGGGGCCGGTGTCGCTGGCGGCAGAAATGGTCAGCGGGAAGCCCAGCGACGCGCCGAGGCCCCATAATAGTACGGAGAGTCCGGCGACCCACGGGTTATCGACGAAAATAATCAGGCCAATGCCCAGGGCGCCCATTACCGCGCTGGCGCGAACCACCGTCACCCGGCTGTAGCGGTCAATAAACCAGCCGCCGGTAAAGCGGCCAAGGGTCATGCCGAGGGTGAAGCCTGCGTAAATCAGCGAGCCGGAGGTTGGGCTGAAGCCGTGGCCGTCAACCATCAGCAGCGGCAGCCAGTCGTTGGCGGAGCCTTCAGCAAAGGCCATGGCCAGGACGATCACGCCAATCAGCAGCAGTTGGGCATCGCGCCATATCGGCAGGCCTTTGCCTTCATGGCGCGCCGCTTCCGCCGCATTTTTGCCGGTACCTTCAGGGATCGCGCGAATGGCGATAGCAATGGGGGCGACGGCCACCAGCGCCGCCAGCAGGATGTGCGGCGCGGCGGGCAGGCCGAAGCCGGTTACCGCCATACCAATCCCGGCGCCGATGAGCGTACCGAAGCTGTAGAAACCATGCATCATCGGCAGGACGGTTTTATTCATCTCACGTTCAACGGCGGCGCCTTCGACGTTAATGGCCACTTCCGCGGAGCCAAAGCTGGCGCCGAAGATGGCTAAGCCGATAGCAAACAGCACCGCCGAGGTAAACCATAGCGCGGCGCTGAGCACCAGCATGCCGACCACCGCGCAGGACATGGTGGCGCGAATCACTTTACGGGTGCCGAATCGATTGACCAGCCACGCTGAGCAGAGGATGCCGCTCATCGAACCTATTGATAGTCCAAATAATACAATCCCCATTTCCGCCGTCGATAGCGCGAGCAGATCGCGAATCGCCGGCGTGCGGGTCGCCCATGAGGCCATGAGTAATCCGGGGATAAAAAAGAACATGAAGAGCGCCCACAGCCTTAGCTGGAGGGCTCTGCGGGAGGTTTGCGCTGTCATCCGTAAATGCCCGAGAGTGAAGAGATGCAGACAACAGTAGCAAGGTTGTGTACATTTGTACATCCAGGCAGGCTGCCGCGGAATGCTTTTTTATTGACCTCTATGATTCGATTCAGCCTGAGGCATATTTGACGCGTACGCCGTGGGATTCAGCATCTGTTTAAATGAAAGAGGAAAAGGGGATGGCCCGTCGACCAAACGACCCGCAGCGGCGGGAGCGGATTTTGCAGGCGACGCTGGACACGATCGCGATACACGGTATCCACGCGGTCACGCACCGGAAAATCGCCACCTGCGCGGGCGTGCCGCTGGGCTCGCTGACCTACTATTTCAGCGGCATTGAGGCGCTGGTCGAAGAGGCGTTCAGCCTGTTTACCGGCCAGATGTCGGCGCAGTATCAGCAGTTTTTTGCCGATGTGCATAGCCGCGAAGAGGCCTGTGACGCCATTGCGGAGCTGATTTTTAGCGCCCAGGTGACCACCGCGCGCAATATGGAGCTGATGTATCAGCTATATGCTTTTTGCAGCAGCCAGCCGAATTTAAAAGCGGTCATGCAGAACTGGATGCTGCGCAGCCAGCAGACTCTTGAGCAGTGGTTTGAACCGGCAACGGCCCGCGGCCTTGACGCCTTTATCGAGGGGATGACGCTGCACTTCGTGACCGACAGAGCGCCGCTATCGAGAGAAGCGATTCGACTGATGGTAGACCGGCTGGCGGGAGCGTGAGCAGGGCGCAGAAAACAAAAAACCCATCAACCTTGAACCTAAGTGGCGGGGTTGATGGGCTCCACAAAATGGGGACATCAAAGAAAAGCAGTGGCACTACTTATGACTGATGCCAGCAAAAAAAGTTCTGCGTATGCGCGTTTTTTTTCTTAAAAAATTCACTGTAGCCCCGGCCAGATGATGACAATCAGCGTACCTGCCAGGGTTAACAACACGTTAGCGATGGCGTAGGTCCCCGCGTATCCCAGCGCAGGAATATTGCTGCGCGCGGTATCGCTGATGATTTCCATCGCCGGCGCGCAGGTACGAGCCCCCATCATGGCGCCGAAGAGCATCGCCCGGTTCATGCGCAGCACGTACGCGCCGAACAGGAAGCAGATAACCACCGGCACCAGGCTGACGATAAGGCCCGCCGCCAGCATCTGACCGCCGACGGCGCCGAGGCCGTTATTTATGCCGGCGCCCGCGCTGAGCCCCACGCCTGCCATAAACACCATCAGGCCGAACTCCTTCACCATATTCAGCGCCCCCTGCGGAATGTAGCCAAACGTCGGATGGTTGGCGCGCAGGAAACCGAGCATAATGCCGGCAAACAGCAGACCGGCGGCGTTACCGATGCCGAAGCTGAACGAGCTGAACTGGAAGGTGATCATGCCGATCATCAGGCCAACGATAAAGAAGGCGCAGAAGGCGAGCAGGTCGGTCACCTGGCTGTGGATGGAGATAAAGCCGATACGATCCGCGACGGTTTTAACGCGACGCGCGTCGCCGCTGACCTGCAGCACATCGCCCTTGTTGAGCACCACGTTATCGTCGATAGGCATTTCGATCTGGCTGCGGATAACGCGGTTTAAGAAGCAACCGTGATCGGTCAGCTTCAGCTGCGCCAGGCGACGGCCGACGGCATTGTGGTTTTTGACCACGATCTCTTCGGTGACGATGCGCATATCGAGCAGATCGCGGTCGAAGACCTCTTTGCCGTTACGGAAGCTTGGGTCGAGGCGGGCATGGGCATCCGGGTAACCCACCAGGGCGATATCATCGCCCATCTGCAGCACCGCATCGCCGTCCGGGTTTGCGAGAATGCCGTTGCGGCGGATGCGCTCAATGTAGCAGCCGGTCTGGCGGTAAATGCCCAGCTCGCGCAGGTTTTTACCATCAGCCCACGCCACCAGCTCCGGGCCGACGCGGTAGGCGCGGATCACCGGCAGATAGACCTTGCGCCGGGAGTCGGTATCGAGGCCGCGCTCGCGGGCGATTTGCTGGGCGCTGGTTTGCAAATCCTGATGCTGCAGCTTCGGCATATAGCGGGCGCCGACGATCAGGCTGACCAGGCCAATCAGGTAGGTCAGCGCATAGCCGAGGCTCAGATGATCGAGCGAGAGGGCGAGCTGATCGCTGGGCATGCCGAAGTGCCGTAGCGTATCCCCGGCGCCCACCAGCACGGGCGTGGAGGTCATGGCGCCGGCGAGCATCCCGGCCGTCAGGCCGATATCCCAGCCGAAGAGCTTACCCAGCCCCATGGCGATCAGCATCGCGCTGCCGACCATCACCAGCGCGAGCATCAGGTAATTTTTGCCGTCGCGAAAAAAAATAGAAAAAAAGTTGGGCCCCGCTTCCACGCCGACGCAGAAAATAAACAGCATAAAGCCGAGATTGAGGGCATCAGTGTTAATACTGAAATGCTGTTGCCCTAATAATAGGGAAACCACTAAAACGCCAATGGAATTACCAAGTTGTACCGACCCGAGACGCAGTTTCCCGAGGCAGAGTCCTAATGCAAGCACAACGAACAATAACAGGATGTAATTCCCGTTTAACAAATCTGCGACGTTTATATTCACGAAAGCCAACTTCTCATTTACTAGTAAGTTGTTGAAGGAAATGGTTATTTGGTCTAAGGTTGGTCCAGTGTTCGCGTTGTCCCGAACGCTATTCTGGCATCCCGTTATAACCAGCAAAATATAGTCGACAGTTTAATCTTTCCTGGAGGCTGCGGCTAGTAACAATCGTGTTTACATTGACGGGATCTTTTATTGGCATGGATTGCCAGAATCTTTATCTGACTGGGCGAAGTGGAAGTTGGTTAGAGGCAAAATCAGGAGGATGTCGTGAAATCTGAGCGTGCTTGGGCCGGTATTATCTGTGGGTTCTTTCTATTTATCGTGGTTTGTTTATCACTACTGTTACATATGAAAGGCGCCTTTCGGGCTACCGGTCACCCTGAGCTCGGGCTGCTGTTCTTTTTGCTCCCCGGTGCGGCGGCAAGCTGCCTCTCTCCCGGGCAGCGGGTACTGCGTCCGCTTATTGGCGCGATGCTGGCTGCACCTGTCTGTCTGGTGGTTATGCGGCTTTTCTTTGTGACCGAGCGTTCTTTCTGGCAGGAACTGGCGTGGCTGTTTAGCGCGGTGTTCTGGTGCGCGCTGGGCGCGCTGTGCTTTTTGTTTATTTGCGCCTGGCTTGATACCAGACGCAGGCACTCGTCAGAGGAGTGAGCCGTCTCAGGCGAACAGGCCGAGATTCTCTTTCGCCCAGGCTTCAAAGTCAGTGCAGCCGCCAATGTGCTTCTGATCGACAAAAATCTGCGGTACGGTTTCAACCGGTTTACCCACGGTTTTTTCCAGGTCGGCTTTGCTGATGCCTTCTGCGTGAATATCAATATAGCGATAGTTAAAATCATCACGCTCGTTGCTCAGTTTTTCCGCCAGCTCTTTGGCGCGAACGCAATAGGGGCAGCCTGGACGGCCAAAAATTACCGTAAACATAGTCCTTCTCCTTAAACCTCAGCCGGATGGCGAATGCCGCGTATCATGCCGCGTTATGTCGAGGAGGGAAAGAAGGTTCTGCCTTTTGCTTCGATGGCTTAAGGCTATGTTTGGTAAATATTCTGCTGATGAAACCGCTATACTCCCCTGATACGCGACCGGTTTTTGCCCGGGAGCGTGCATGATTTTGACCGAAGGAGCGTTATGCGATCGCCCGCTGCATTACCAAAAAGCATTCTGGTAGTCGAGATTATCGGCATGGTGCTGTTGACCCTGGCCTGGCTCTCGCTCAACCAGTACGTCAGCCTGCCCGAGCCGTTTTCCAGCCCAACGGCGGCGCTGCTGATGATCTTCGCGGGGATCCTGCTGATGCTTCCGGCCGCCGTGGCGTTAATGTGGCGAGTGGCGAAAGTGATTGCCCCGCAGTTGACGCAAACGAAAACCCCACCTTCTTCATTGCCTGACAGAGAAAAACGAGATGACGCCGACCATTGAGCTGCTGCGTAGCCACCGTTCTATTCGCCATTTTACCGACGCGCCGATAAGCGACGAACAGCGCGCCGCGATTATTGCCAGCGCGCAGGGCGCTTCCAGCTCCAGTTTTTTACAATGCTCCTCAATTATTCGCGTTACCGACCCGGAAATACGCCAACAGCTGGTCCCGCTGAGCGGCGGCCAGCAGCACGTAGCGCAGGCCGCTGAATTTTGGGTATTCTGCGCTGATTTCAATCGCAATCTGCAAATCTGCCCGGACGCTCAGCTGGGCCTCGCCGAACAGCTGCTGCTGGGCTGCGTCGATACCGCGATTCTGGCGCAGAATGCGCTGGTGGCGGCGGAATCCCTTGGCCTCGGCGGCGTCTATATTGGTGGCCTGCGCAACAATATTGATGCGGTGACCGAGCTGCTGAAGCTCCCGCAGCACGTACTGCCGCTGTTTGGCCTGTGCCTTGGCTGGCCGGACGATAACCCGGAGGTGAAACCGCGCATGCCGTCGGCGATGCTGGTGCATGAAAATCACTATCAGCCGGTGGACGACGCGGTGCTTGCGGAATATGACGAGCAGATAGCGCAGTATTATCTCTCTCGCGGCAGCAATACGCGTCGCGATACCTGGAGCGACCATATCCGTCGGACTATTGTTAAAGAGAGCCGTCCGTTTATTCTGCAATATCTGCATAAGCAGGGATGGGCTACGCGCTGATTGCGTGTAAACTGCCCTCGGTCTGACGCAAGGAAATTCCGCAGGTCAGCGCTAATTGACTACCAGAGGCCCGCCAGAGCGGGTCTTTTCGCAGAGGTGCAGGGTGAAAATTGCCATATTATCCCGGGATGGAACGCTTTATTCATGTCGACGCCTGCGCGAAGCCGCGCAAAAACGCGGACACCAGGTGGAAATCCTCGATCCGCTTTCCTGTTATATGAACGTCAGTCCGGTGGCCTCGTCGATTCACTATAAAGGTCGCCAGCTCCCGCATTTTGACGCCGTGATCCCGCGCATTGGCACGGCGATCACTTACTATGGTACCGCGGCGCTGCGTCAGTTTGAGCTGCTGGGCAGCTATCCGCTGAATGAATCGGTGGCGATTACCCGCGCCCGCGACAAGCTGCGCTCGCTCCAGCTGCTGGCCCGTCAGGGGATCGATCTGCCGCTCACCGGTATTGCCCATTCGCCAGACGATACCAGCGACCTGATTGCCATGGTTGGCGGCGCGCCGCTGGTGGTAAAGCTGGTGGAGGGTACCCAGGGCATCGGCGTCGTGCTGGCCGAAACGCGCCAGGCGGCAGAGAGCGTCATCGACGCTTTTCGCGGCCTGAATGCGCATATTCTGGTGCAGGAGTATATCGCCGAGGCGAAGGGGCGGGACGTGCGCTGCCTCGTGGTGGGTAATGAAGTGGTGGCGGCAATTGAACGGCGGGCGAAGGAGGGGGATTTTCGCTCTAACCTGCATCGCGGCGGCGTGGCGTCGGTGGCGTATATCAGCGAGCAGGAGCGTGAAATGGCCATCAAGGCCGCGCAAACGCTCGGGCTGGACGTGGCCGGCGTTGATATCCTGCGCGCCGCGCGCGGTCCTCTGGTGATGGAGGTCAATGCTTCTCCTGGGCTGGAAGGAATTGAAACCACCACCGGCGTCGATATTGCCGGCAAAATGATCGCCTGGATCGAACGACAAGCCACGCCCGGATTTTGTCTGAAAATGGGCGGATAATTCCCTTTCACGACACCGTCATGGTACAGGACGCTTTTTTTGCGTAAGCTATGGCGTCGCATTTTTCACAGTAAGAGGTCACAGGTCATATGGATTCACTGGTCGTTCCGGGTCTTGATACGTTACGTCAATGGCTCGACGAATTGGGCATCAGCTTTTTTGAGTGTGATTCCTGCCAGGCACTGCACCTGCCGCATATGCAAAATTTCGAAGGCATTTTTGATGCCAAACTTGACCTGGTGGATAACGTGGTGCTTTTCTCCGCGCTGGCAGAGGTGAAACCCTCCGCGCTGCTACCGCTCTCCGCCGATCTTTCTGCGATTAACGCCAGTTCGTTGACGGTGAAAGCTTTCCTCGATATTCAGGATGATAATCTGCCGAAGCTGGTGGTGTGCCAGGCCTTGACCGTCGGCGTCGGCGTGACGATCGATCAGTTCGCGTGGTTTTTCCGCCAGAGCGAAGAACAGATATCGATGGTCATCCTCGAAGCCAGCGCCAATCAGGTGCTGTATAAGTCTGAGGAAGAAGAGCCGGTGGCTGAGAATATTCAGTACCATTTTCTTCACTAAGCCTGTCGAAAAATAGCGCAGCCACTGCCATAGCGGCTGCGTATTACATGCTTTTATTCTGCTATTAACCTTCCGAAAAAGAATTTTTCACCGCCATTCCGCCGCTTTCGGCTTATCACATAGACCCTTATTGCATAAAAAATTGATAAAAGCCGTTTTTTTACCTGGGCTATAGCCTCTTATTCTGGCTACAGTTATTCTGACGCTGCTTCCAGTTGCGGGCAACCATTCCGGGAGAGGTCCTCTCTCCTTTTCTTAGGCAATGAAAAAATATGCATGATTATTGCATGCGAACAAGTGCGTATATTCAGCCCGCTTGTTAACGGGCATTGAGAAGGAATAAGAGATATGACCGCCTTTGGTAAAAAATGGTTAACAGGTCTGGTTACGGGTGCGCTGATGGCCGTTTCTGCCGGTTCGCTCGCAGCCGAACAAAAAACCCTACATGTTTATAACTGGTCTGATTATATTGCGCCGGATACGGTGGCGAATTTTGAAAAAGAGACCGGTATTAAAGTGGTGTATGACGTCTTTGACTCCAACGAAGTGCTGGAGGGTAAGCTCATGGCGGGCAGCACCGGTTTTGACCTGGTGGTGCCGTCGGCGAGCTTCCTTGAGCGCCAGCTGGCGGCCGGGGTATTCCAGCCGCTGGATAAAAGTAAGCTTCCCAACTGGAAAAATCTCGACCCGGAAGTATTGAAGCTGGTCGCGAAGCACGACCCCGACAATAAATACGCGATCCCGTACCTGTGGGCGACAACCGGCATAGGCTATAACATCGATAAAGTGAAAGCCGTGCTGGGCAAAGATGCGCCGCTGGACAGCTGGGATCTGGTGATGAAGCCGGAAAACCTGGAAAAGCTGAAAAGCTGCGGCGTCTCCTTCCTGGATGCCCCGGAAGAGATTTTCGCCACCGTGCTGAACTATCTCGGCAAAGATCCTAACAGTACTAAAGCCGATGATTACACCGGCCCGGCGACCGATCTGCTGCTGAAGCTGCGTCCGAATATTCGCTATTTCCACTCCTCTCAGTACATCAACGACCTGGCGAACGGTGATATCTGCGTCGCTATCGGCTGGGCGGGCGACGTATGGCAGGCGGCTAACCGGGCGAAAGAAGCGAAAAACGGGGTGAATGTTTCCTACTATATTCCGAAAGAGGGCGCGCTGGCGTTCTTCGACGTCTTCGCCATGCCGGCGGATGCGAAAAACAAAGATGAGGCTTATCAGTTCCTGAACTATCTGATGCGTCCGGAGGTTATCGCCCACATCAGCGATCATGTCTATTACGCTAACGGCAACAAAGCCTCTGTTCCGCTGGTCAGCGAAGCGATCCGCAATAACCCGGCCATTTACCCGCCGGCTGACGTCTTCGCCAAGCTGTTCACCCTGAAAGTCCAGGATCCGAAAATCGACCGCGTGCGTACTCGCGCGTGGACGAAGGTGAAAAGCGGTAAGTAATTCTCCGTGAGTTGTAGGCCGGATAAGCGTCGCGCTGCCGGCAACAGGCGCACCGCGATGGTGCGCCTGCACCATGATTTGATTTCTGCCGGAGAACACCCCGTGAATGATGTGATTCCTCGCCCGCAGGCGAAAACCCCCAAAGCGCTGACCCCGCTGCTGGAAATCCGTAATTTAACCAAGTCCTTCGATGGCCAGCACGCCGTCGATGACGTCAATCTCACCATTTATAAAGGCGAAATTTTTGCCCTGCTGGGCGCATCCGGCTGCGGCAAGTCAACCCTGCTGCGCATGCTGGCGGGATTTGAACAGCCTACCGCCGGACAGATTGTCCTGGATGGCGTCGATCTGGCGCGGGTGCCGCCGTATCAGCGGCCGATTAATATGATGTTCCAGTCCTACGCGCTGTTTCCCCATATGACGGTGGAGCAGAATATCGCCTTTGGCCTCAAGCAGGACAAATTGCCCAAGGCCGAAATCACCAGCCGGGTGCAGGAGATGCTGGCGCTGGTGCATATGCAGGAGTTCGCAAAGCGTAAACCGCATCAGCTCTCCGGCGGCCAGCGTCAGCGCGTGGCCCTGGCCCGCAGCCTGGCGAAAAGACCGAAACTGCTGCTGCTTGATGAGCCAATGGGGGCGCTGGATAAGAAGCTGCGCGACAGGATGCAGCTGGAAGTGGTCGATATCCTTGAGCGCGTCGGCGTTACCTGCGTGATGGTGACCCACGATCAGGAAGAGGCGATGACCATGGCGGGGCGTATCGCCATTATGAACCGCGGCAAGTTCGTGCAAATCGGCGAGCCGGAGGAAATCTACGAGCACCCGACCACCCGCTACAGCGCGGAGTTTATCGGCTCGGTCAACGTCTTTGAAGGGTTGGTGAAAGAGCGGCAGGAAGATGGCCTGGTGCTGGACTCTCCGGGCCTGACCCATCCGCTGAAGGTCGATCCCGATGCCTCTGTCGTCGATAACGTGCCGGTGTGGGTGGCCCTGCGCCCGGAAAAAATCATGCTCTGCGAAGACCCGCCCGCGGATGGCTATAACTTCGCGGTGGGCGAGGTTATCTATATTGCCTATCTCGGCGACCTGTCTATCTACCATGTGCGCCTGAAAAGCGGGCAGATGCTGAGTGCTCAGCTGCAAAACGAACACCGTTACCGTAAAGGGGCGCCCACCTGGGGTGATGAGGTGCGTTTGTGCTGGGATGCCGATAGCTGCGTCGTGTTGACGGTGTAAGGAGAGGGCGATGAGTACATTAGAACCCCCGTCAGGCGTAAAAAAACCTGGCGGTTTTGCGCTGTGGCTGGCGCGGCTGCAGATGGCCCACGGGCGCAAGCTGGTCATTGCGCTGCCCTACGTGTGGCTGATCCTGCTGTTTCTGCTGCCGTTCCTGATCGTCTTTAAAATCAGCCTGGCGGAGATGGCGCGGGCGATCCCACCCTATACCGACCTGCTGGAGTGGGCCGACGGTCAGCTTACGTTAACGCTGAATCTCGGGAATTTCCTGCAGCTCACCGACGATCCGCTCTATTTTGAAGCGTATCTGCAATCGCTTCAGGTGGCGGCGATCTCGACGTTCTGCTGCCTGCTGTTGGGGTATCCGCTGGCGTGGGCGGTGGCGCACAGTAAGCCATCGACGCGAAATATCCTGCTGCTGCTGGTGATCCTACCCTCATGGACCTCCTTCCTGATCCGCGTCTATGCCTGGATGGGGCTGCTGAAAAGCAACGGCGTGCTGAACAACTTCCTGCTGTGGCTGGGGGTCATCGACCAGCCGCTGGAGATCCTGCACACCAACCTGGCGGTCTATATCGGTATTGTTTACGCCTATCTACCGTTTATGGTGCTGCCGATCTATACCGCCCTCACGCGTATCGATTACTCGCTGGTGGAGGCGTCGCTGGATCTGGGGGCCCGGCCGCTGAAGACCTTCTTCCAGGTGATCGTTCCGCTCACCAAAGGCGGGATTATTGCCGGGTCGATGCTGGTGTTTATTCCGGCAGTCGGGGAGTTCGTTATCCCGGAACTGCTGGGCGGGCCAGACAGCATTATGATTGGCCGCGTACTGTGGCAGGAGTTTTTCAATAACCGCGACTGGCCGGTGGCGTCGGCGGTGGCGATCGTGATGCTGTTGCTGCTGATCGTACCGATCATGTGGTTCCACAAGCATCAGCAAAAACAGGTGGGGGAACACGGATGAATAATTTACCGGTAGTCCGTTCGCCGTGGCGAATTTTGATTCTGCTGCTCGGCTTTACCTTTCTGTATGCCCCGATGCTGATGCTGGTGATTTACTCGTTCAACAGCTCAAAGCTGGTGACGGTATGGGCGGGGTGGTCGACGCGCTGGTATCGCGAGCTGTTTCATGACGATGCGATGATGAGTGCGGTAGGCTTAAGTCTGACCATTGCCGCCTGCGCCGCGACGGCGGCGGTGATCCTCGGTACCATTGCCGCAGTGGTGATGGTGCGTTTTGGCCGCTTCCGCGGTTCAAACGGCTTTGCTTTTATGATCACCGCGCCGCTGGTGATGCCCGATGTGATTACCGGCCTGTCGCTGCTGCTGCTGTTTGTCGCGCTGGGGCATTCAATTGGCTGGCCGTCGGATCGCGGCATGCTGACCATCTGGCTGGCGCACGTCACCTTCTGTACCGCGTACGTCGCGGTGGTCATTTCATCGCGCCTGCGTGAGCTGGACCACTCTATTGAAGAGGCGGCGATGGATCTGGGCGCCGCGCCGCTGAAGGTCTTTTTCGTCATTACGCTGCCGATGATTATGCCGGCGGTGGTCTCCGGTTGGCTGCTGGCCTTTACGTTGTCGCTCGACGACCTGGTTATTGCCAGCTTTGTTTCCGGGCCGGGGGCGACGACGCTGCCGATGCTGGTCTTCTCCAGCGTGCGCATGGGGGTCAACCCGGAGATTAACGCCCTGGCGACGTTAATCCTCGGCGTGGTCGGGATTGTTGGTTTTATCGCCTGGTATTTGATGGCCCGCGCGGAAAAGCAGCGGGTGCGCGATATCCAGCGTGCAAGAAGCGGCTGAACCACCTAAAATCTGCAATAGAGTTAACATCGGCGCCGCATTTGTGGCGCCGTTTTCATGGAAGACTTTACGTTGGGATTGTTTACTAAAACGCGTTCGTCTCATGCTCGTCTTAACGTTCCTGCGCTGGTGCAGGTGGCGGCCTTCGCCATTATTTTAATCCGCGGCCTGGATTTGCTGATGATCCTCAACCAGCTTGGCGTTCAGGGAATCGCGGATTTTGTCCATCGCAGCGTGCAGACGTGGGCGCTCACCCTGGTGTTTCTCTCAAGTCTGGTACTGGTATTTATTGAAATCTGGTGCGCGTTTTCGCTGGTAAAAGGGCGCAACTGGGCGCGTTGGCTGTTCCTGTTGACGCAGATTATCGTGATTGGCTACCTGTGGGCCGCTTCATTGGGCTACGGTTATCCCGAGCTGTTTAGTATTGCCGGGGAATCGAAGCGCGAAATCTTTCGCTCCCTGGTGCTGCAAAAACTACCGGATCTGCTGGTGCTGGCGATGCTGTTTGTGCCGGCCCCGTGCCGACGCTTTTTCCGTTTACAGTAACGGTGATACAATCCCCGCCCCTGTTTTTTTGAAGGTCTTGTTATGCATTGCGCACTTTATGACGCGGGCCGCTGCCGCTCCTGCCAGTGGCTGGAACTGCCGGTATCCCAACAGCTCGCCGATAAAATGGCCGATCTGCGCGCGCTTCTCGCCGATGCGCCCGTCGCTGAATGGTGCGCACCGGTTTGCGGGCCGGAAAGCGGGTTTCGCAACAAAGCGAAAATGGTGGTCAGCGGTAGCGTGGAGCGCCCATTGCTCGGGATGCTGCACCGTGATGGCGCCCCGGAAGACCTGACCGACTGTCCGCTTTATCCGCAAAGCTTCGCGCCCGTCTTCGCTGCGCTCAAGCCGTTTATCGCCCGCGCCGGGCTCACGCCCTATAACGTTGCCCGCAGGCGCGGAGAGCTGAAGTACATTCTGCTGACCGAAAGCCGGCTCGACGGCGGTATGATGCTGCGCTTTGTCCTGCGTTCGGAGACCAAGCTTGCCCAGCTGCGCGCCGCGCTGCCGGAGCTTCAGGCGCTGCTGCCGCAGCTGCAGGTGATTACCGCCAATATTCAGCCGGTGCATATGGCCATCATGGAAGGAGAGCGGGAAATTTTCCTCACCGACCAGCAGGCGCTGGCGGAAAATTTCAACGGCGTGCCGCTGTGGATCCGCCCGCAAAGCTTCTTTCAGACCAACCCGGCGGTGGCCAGCCGCCTGTATGCCACCGCTCGCGACTGGGTGCGCCAGCTGCCGGTCAACCATATGTGGGATCTCTTCTGCGGGGTGGGCGGCTTTGGTCTGCACAGCGCAACGCCTGAGATGCGCCTGACCGGGATTGAAATTGCCCCGGAGGCGATCGCCTGCGCGAAGCAGTCGGCGGCGCAGCTCGGGCTGAATAATCTGCATTTTCAGGCGCTCGATTCCACGCAGTTTGCGACCGGCGAAGGCGACATTCCCGATCTGGTGCTGGTGAATCCGCCGCGTCGCGGTATCGGCGACGGCCTGTGCGACTATTTAAACCGTATGGCGCCAGGCTTTATTATCTACTCCAGCTGCAACGCCCGGACGATGGCGAAAGATATCGCTCGCCTGGCCGGTTATCGCATTGAGCGCGTCCAGCTGTTCGATATGTTCCCCCATACCGCCCACTATGAGGTGCTGACCCTGCTGGTTCGCGAAGTATAAACAAAATGTGAACTCTTCAGGCGGTGAAGATCGGGTAAGCTTGGCTAATCAGAACGTAAGAATAGCGGAGTGCTGCCGGTGGCAAAAAAAATCCTGTTGGTTGAAGATGATGAAGATATCGCCGCGTTGCTGCGCCTGAATCTGCTGGATGAGGGTTATCAGATTGTCCACGTGGCGGACGGAGCCCAGGCCCTGCGCCTGCTGGAAAAAGAGCTTTGGGATGCGGTGATCCTCGACCTGATGCTGCCGGGCGTAGACGGTCTGGAAATTTGTCGGCGCATTCGTCAGCAAACCCGCTATCTGCCGGTGATTATTATCAGCGCTCGCGCCAGCGAAACCCAGCGGGTACAGGGGCTGGAGATGGGAGCGGATGATTATCTGGCCAAACCGTTTTCGATTCTCGAACTGACCGCCCGGGTCAAAGCGGTGTTCCGTCGTCAGGAGGCGATGGGGCAGAATCTGCTGATGGATGCCGGTCGTATCGCCAGCCATGGTTTAAGCATTGACCCCTTGTCGCGCGACGTTAAGCTGCGCGGCGAGACGGTGGATCTGACGCCGCGCGAGTTCGACCTGCTCTACTACTTTGCCCGCCATCCGGGGGAGGTCTTTTCCCGCCTTGAGCTGCTTGATCGGGTGTGGGGCTATCAGCACGACGGCTATGAGCATACGGTCAATACCCATATCAACCGCCTGCGCACCAAAATTGAGCGCGACCCGGCGGAGCCGGACATCATTCTGACCGTCTGGGGAAAAGGCTATAAATTTGCCGTGGAGCGCAAAGAGGCGCAGCCATGATCCGCCGTCTCAGCCTCAGCCAGCGCCTGGCGCTGGTGTTTACCTCACTGCTGCTGCTCTGTGCCGTAGCCGTTTGTCTGATCCAGCTGTACAGCAGCGCGCAGTACGGCAATGTCATGGTCCAGCGTCTCTCCGCCGGGCTGGCGCAGCAGATCGCCGCCCGCGAGCCGCTGCTGGACGCTCAGGGGCAGGTTGATCGCCGGATGCTGAAGCCGCTTTTTGATCGGCTGATGACCTTCAATCCTAGCGTGGAGCTGTATCTGCTTTCGCCCGACGGCGAGCTGCTGGCCGACGCCGCGCCGCCGGGGCATATTAAGCGCCAGCGCATCGATCTGGCGCCGGTGCAAACGTTTCTTTCCGGCGGCGCCTGGCCGGTGTACGGCGACGATCCGCGCAGCCTTGATAAGCAAAAGGTGTTTAGCGTGGCGCCGCTGCGCCAGGACGGCCAGCTGCGCGGCTATCTCTACATTATCCTGCAGGGCGAAACCTTTAATGAACTGGCGGCAAGCGCCTGGCAGAAAACCTTGTGGAGCCTGCTGCTGTGGACTCTGCTGCTGGTGGCCGGTCTCGGCGGGCTGGCTGGCTGGCTTGCCTGGTTCTGGGTAACGCGCCCGGTGCGTCAGCTCACCGCGCTGGTGGCAACCGACAGCCAGGACAGTATTCATGCGATCAAGGCGCTGGCGGCGCAAACTCCGGAGGCGAACCCGGGGAATGAAGTGGCCGTGCTGCATAATCGCTTTATTGAACTGGCCCGCCAGATTGCCGGGCAGTGGGACCGTCTGGCCGACAGCGATCGCCAGCGGCGAGAATTTGTCGCCAATATCTCCCACGATTTACGCACGCCGCTCACCTCTTTGCTGGGATATCTGGAAACGTTAAGCCTGAAGGCCGATCGCTTGACGATGGAGGAGAACAAGCAGTATCTGAATATCGCCCTGCGCCAGGGGAACAAGGTCCGCCATCTTTCTCAGCAGCTGTTTGAGCTGGCTCGCCTGGAGCACGGCGGGATTAAGCCGCAGCCGGAAACCTTCGTGCTGGCTGAGCTGGTGCAGGATGTCGCGCAAAAATTCGACCTGGCAATCGCGACGCGCAATATCGGTTTACAGCTGGATCTGGCCACCGGGCTACCGCCGATAACGGCGGATCTCTCGATGATTGAACGGGTGCTGACTAATCTGCTCGATAACGCCATTCGCCATACGCCGGAAGGTGGGCTTATCCGCCTGACGGCGCGTCGCTCAGGTCCGGAGTTTATCGTCGAGGTGGCCGATAGCGGACCGGGCGTTGCCGGTGAGCTGCGGGCAACCTTGTTCGAACGGCCTTCGGTGCTTGAACCTGGCGCGCAAAGCGCATCACGAGGGGGACTGGGTTTGATGATTGTGCGACGGATGCTGCAGCTGCACGGCGGCGATATTCGCCTGCTTGAAGCGCCGGCAGGGGCCTGTTTCCAGTTTACCCTGCCGGTTTAAGGTGGCGGATTGGCCGATCGCGATACCGGTCTATCGCTGTCTGCGGGCCGGTAGCCCGGGTAAGGCGTTTACGCCGCAGCCCGGGAAATGCGTCGGGATTGAGACTTTGGTGCGGCTTCGTCCCGGGCCGCGCTGCGCTTGCCCGGGCTACGGGGCCAC